>NZ_JACJUZ010000141.1:0-4174 GCF_014299995.1 Sphaerospermopsis sp. LEGE 00249
TTGATGGATAAAAGCATTTGCTGATGTCAACACTATACTATATTATTTAATTCTGACACATTTTGCCTAATTTTTTAGTCAACTTATTCCATGTATACGTCAAATACTTGTAGTTTTGTATGTACTTGTATAGGTTTGTCTAGTAAATTGTCAACTTAGGACAAGCTCAATAAAATCCTCCATACTTTCTAGGGAAGTTAACCCCATAGCAGCGGATACCTCCGACATTTTCCCATTAGTACCCAGGTAAATTACCTTATCCATCCCAGCAAAGCCAAAGTTTTTCATTAACCGCAGCTTCTGATTTAACTCATCATCATTGGTAACAATTGCACCCCCCTCAAAGGTATTCATAAACTTGGTAGCATGGAAGCTGAACACCTCCGCACTGCCAAAATTACCAATCATCTTACCACCGTGGGAACAGCCAAAAGCATGGGAAGCATCAAACATTAATTTCAGACCATGTTTATCCGCAATTTCCGCCAGCATTTCTACATGACAAGGTTGACCCCAAACATGAACCCCCATAATACCCGATGTCCGGGGTGTAATCATTGACTCCACCCGCCAAGGGTTAATAGTATGGGTTTTGGGGTCAATATCACAAAAAACCGGAGTAATTTCTTGCCATTGTAAAGCGTGGGCTGTGGCAATAAAAGTAAAAGAGGGAATAATTACCTCACCCTGCAACTCCAAAGCCCGAATTACCAACTCTAGGGCAATAGTACCATTGCAAACCGCTATACAATGTTTAACCCCCAAGTAGTCAGCAATCCGCTGTTCAAATTGCTGTACAAATACCCCATTATTAGACAGCCAACGCCGATCTAACATATCATTAATCCGAGCTAACAGCCGTTCTCTGTTACCAATATTCGGGCGACCGACATAGAGTTTTTCTTTGAATTTTGTTTCACCGCCAAAGTAAGCTAGTTGTGAGAGATTGTTAATCATGAAAAATCCTGTTTTAAAAAAGTCAATATCAGGTTTATACGCTAAACCTAGTAAAAGTAAGCTGTTGTGCATTTAATTTGTATAAGTGGAACAGGCAAGATGCGTGTTCCACAAGAGTTCAGAATATTAGGATTATACAATTTAGCTGTGTAACAGCTTACTTTACTATCCTTGACTGATTTTCCTTCGTTGTTAAAAACATTTATTATTTTTTCTAAGAGGTTGTTTGAAAAGTTTTAGATGGTGACTTTATACACTTGCAGATCCCCCCTCACAGGGCTATCCATTATAAACATCTTTCTTAACAATCTTAAAACCTATACTTGGTAAAGGTTTCAAGACTTTTGAATTTACCTGATCTTGACAAAATGCACCTCATCTTTATTGATAAAAACCTCATTTTATTGAGAATCAGCAACGGAGGATTAAGGGTTGGGGGTCTGCAAGCGATCGCTCTCATGAATGTTAAGAAAGATGTGGGTAATGGATAGCTTTTCAAGGGGGATTTAGGGGGATCTAAAATTTTTGATACATCATGAGGGACTTTTAAAACATCCTCTAAGACATGATGAGGCATAGAGCGATTAATTTCGCCAGCTAATTCAATGAAACGAGTCGTTTTTTCAAATTCTTTTGCCTTCCATATCAAATAAAAAGGATCGATGGGAATGCAATTTAGCCATTTCCTGGAAAATGCTATCTAAACTGCGGGTAATTTGCCAGTCGGGAAAATGGTTGTGAATTTTGCTTAGGTCACTGATATAGCAAATGTGATCGCCTTCGCGATTTTTATCGACGTAAACGGTTTTCAACGGTTTATTTAAAAGCTGTTCCGCCTTGGCGATCGCCTCCAGGACGGAAATACTGTTTTTTCTACCACCACCCAGATTATAGACCTCACCGCAACGGGGATGTAAATAAAATTGATGCAACAAAGCACAGACATCAGATGCGTGGATATTATCCCGCACCTGTTTACCTTTATAACCGTAGATTTTATATTCTCTTCCTTCTGCACAGGCTCGCACCACATAAGCTAAAAAACCATGGAGTTCAGCAGCGCTGTGGGCTGATCCCGTCAGGCACCCGCCGCGAAAACAGGCGGTTTTCATCCCAAAGTAGCGGCCATATTCCTGTACCATCACATCCGCTGCTACTTTACTCGCACCAAATAAACTATGTTTACTCTGGTCAATGCGACAGGTTTCGGTAATACCGCCATAGTCCTGGGGATTAGCATAGTCCCAACGGCTCTCTAGTTCCACCAATGGCAACTCATTGGGGGCATCACCATAGACTTTGTTAGTGCTAAGGAAACAAAACACTGCTTCAGGGCAAGCCCTTCTGGTGGATTCCAGCAGGTTTAGTGTGCCAACTGCATTAACATCAAAATCATCAAAGGGACGACTGGCGGCTAAATCGTGGGAGGGTTGAGCCGCCGCGTGAATAATCAGGTCAAATTTTTGTTCTGAAAAGAGGTTCAGAATAGAGGGGCGATCGCGGATATCAAGGGAGAAATGCTGATACTCCGGACAGTCAACTTGTAACCGCTGCAAATTCCAGGTAGTGTCACCGTCTTTGCCAAAGAAGTCGGCTCGCATATTATTATCAATACCTGTAACCTGCCAGCCCAGTTGGGTGAAATAACGCACCGATTCAGAGCCGATTAAGCCAGCGGAACCGGTGACTAACAGTTGCTTATCAAAAGGCATATTGACAATGAAAAAGGTTTCTAATACAAAAGGAAATCTATATGTAAAAAAAATACGACTAAATTAAGTAGAGTAACTAGATACCGAGATTTTCAAAAATAGCATCTGCGAAAAGTATTTTATCGCCGGATCGAGAGCGAAATTGCTCCAAGTTGCCCCGATAAACAAAACCCAAATTGCATAGATATTTGTAGATATCATCAAACAGGGGTTGTTTTTCATAAAACTCATAAAAAGAAACCTCAATAATTACTAGCTTGGCACTTTTAAAAGTCTTCTCTCCTCCTTTAATAACAGAAAGTTCATAGCCTTGTACATCCAGCTTAATTAAAATATTATCCCCAATAGTTTGATTGTTCTCTTTTACCCATTGGTCTAAACAAGTTTGTTGAACCATAACACTGGTATTAACTGATGATTCTGGCCATTCTTCTTTATGCAGTTTAGACATATTCAACATTGAAGAACTGGGGGAAAAGGAACTTGAGAACATTTGCTTTGTGCCAACTTCGTTTCCTAATGCTAAATTAAAAGTTTTAATGTTAGTATCTTCTGCACATAATGAATAAAGCTCCTTATAAACATCAGGTAGGGGTTCAAACGAATAGATAGTTGCACCCGGAAACACATGACGAATTGTCCTAGCAAACTGTCCCTCGTTGGCACCAATATCGATAATACTTTTTATATCAAAATTGGCAAGAAATTTATAATTTTCTAATTCTTTCATTTTCTTTTCTCGTTTTTGTGCTTCACGAAGATTCTTTAGAAGCCTAATTTCCAAACCAAGAGAATTGAATATTTTATGCATCACAGCTTTAATCATAGGGCTAGAAGATTGAGTTTCAAAAGATAGGTTTTAAACATATAACTAGGAAGTGATCGCTAAGTTTCATAGTCCAAGGCACACTGGTTAAATGCTTGAGATGTGAGTATTGCGGGATTGACAATATGGCTCTTTGAGGAAGTCGCCAAAAACCACCACGTTGCCAACACTCATAATAAACAGCCTTGACGCGCTCATCCCAAACCTCCCGACTGCTTCCCAATTGATGAGGAATCTGATACACACCTTTAACTTTAAGGGGCAATTTTTTCTGAACATAATCAAAAAATTGCCTTGTAGCAAAAGACAAATGTAATGGCGTTTGTAAGTACCAATGATTGCCCTTAAACCAACGCCAAGTCCAAGCATCCATATCGCCAGTGCTAATCAGCATTACCCCCCCCGGCTTAAGTAAATGTTCTGCCTGTTTTATTCCCTCTAGTGGATTGATGAGATGCTCAAACACATCAAACATTGTCACCACATCAAAACAATGATGCCACTTTGAATCTATATCTTGTAATCGATCTGCAATAACATTAACTGCTATATAAAACCTAGACAAAACTAGACTTTACTTTCTACTTCAACGGGAGCATGGGAGCAGTTATCCCTCAGTAGACTTTCACGCCTTAGCCAGACGCGATAAATTAATTGCAGCGTTTAGATCCCTATCTAT
>NZ_JACJUZ010000020.1:0-69166 GCF_014299995.1 Sphaerospermopsis sp. LEGE 00249
GGGGGATCATCTATAATCCTGACTTTGAATACTCCGCAATTTCGCAGCATCTCTCATACCATAATCAGCACGGGTGAAGCGATTCAATTGCATTTCAAAAAACTCCCGATTTGCCTGTAAATGTTTAGGATTGGGATCATCTAAAGGATATAACAACGCAGTTCTTAAAGCTTGAATTACCGCAGATGTTACATTATACATTGAACGTTGGAAAGTTACACCCAACTGAATCAACATATCATCTTCACCCCGACAATGTTTTTTGTAATAATCAACTAAATATTGGGGAAGAAAATGCAACATATCCTGCATTAATAATGTGGGTGGAATACCCGCAGTACCTACAGGGAATACGTCAGCGTAAAGAATGCCATAATGGAAGTCTTTTTGGTCTTCTGGTACTTGTCCTGCTTGGGCATTATAAGACTTTGTACCTCTAAATGGTGCAGTCCGGTAAAATACAGCTTCTACATAGGGTAAAGCTGCTTCATATAACCAAGTAAAACCTTTAGATTTGGGAATGACTTCATAACATTCACCATCAACATAAACATGATGATAAATAGGACGACCGGCGATCGCAAAAATACCATTCACTAAAAAATTCATGGCATCAGGAACACCTTTAAAACCGCCTTCATCATAAATATCCGACATTTCAAAAAATACCGGTGCCATTACTTCCCAGAAAAGTCCTAAATTGGCATAATAAGACATCATCCGGCACTGTTCCAAAAACATATCAGGGAACAGTTTATAAAGTCCCAACATTAAAGGATTTTTCTTAAAGTAAGCTTTAATTGCTTTATCAGCATTAGCTTTATATTCATCAGAATCTAAATAGGCATCAAATTGATTTACAGGGGCGTACATTTTCCGATGCCATAACATCGCTTGCATACAAGCTTCTGCAAATTCCATGTTAATTCTGTCATGGAATAAATGATGTAATAACTTTGGCATTTTGCGAGTTTCACCCTTTTCCATAAATGCCAAAAGTTCAGGATGTGCTGTTGCTTCACCGCGCCAAATTCTTAAATCAGCATCATCCCCTGCATAATGATTATGTAAGTCTAAATATTCTTGAGGTAAGAAATATTTAAAAGCAGGCAGAGGATTTAAAAAGACTCTTTCCCCAATATAAAGCAAGTCGCGCCAGTAAAAATCCATCGGTACTGCGTAAGCTTTATAAATACCGATGATTTGCATTAAGTTTTCTGGTGTATCTGGCAGCATTGAACCACCAGCTTCTAGACGATGAATGACATCGGCAAATTCGTGATTTGATGGTGGTAGTTTGGTGATTGGTTTATCGGGAGTTTGTACCATTTTGATTTCCTATATTTATGAATTTATCACGCAGAGACGCAGAGGCGCAGAGAGATTTAAGAGGTTAATAAATGTACTAGATTATCTATCTTATTCCTTTTTTTCTTCTTCTCATTCTTCTCTTCCTTTGTGTTCTTCGTGCCTTCGTGGTTTTTCTCGTTTTTTCTCGTTCCCATACTCTGTATGGGAATGAATTTTAAAAGGTTCTGCCTTTTAGTTTTTTTACAGTAGAGGCAGATCCTCTGAGATAGTATTCCCAGTCTCAGACTGGGAACGAGATCAATTTTTCTGACAAGCTGACAGCTTAAAAAATTACTTCAAAGCCACTTGAGAAATTACGGTTTTTTCAGGAGTGGGAATAGCTGCTACCATTGCTGTAGTTGTGGTTTCACTCCAACGCACTAACCAGGTAGGTTGTACTCCCAAGAAAATGATCAGGGAAGCTAATATTAATGCGGGAATTTTTTCTGCCCAAACCACTCTGGGATAATAAGCTAAGTCGTTATTTAGTCTACCGAAACAGGTGCGGTTGAGAAGAATAACGAAGTAAACCGCAGTTAAACCAGAGGAAGCTACACACAATAATGTGGGGATGGGGAAGGTGGAAAAACTGCCTTGGAAAACGATAAATTCTGCAATAAAACCAGTTAAACCAGGGATACCGGCGCTGGCCATACCACCTAACACCAGTAAAGCACTGACGATAGGTAAACCGCGAATAGGACTCATTAAACCATTGAGTTTGTCTAGTTCTCTTGTTCCAACTTTGGTTTCTACAAGTCCAACTAAATGGAAGAGAATAGCCAGTATTAAACCATGACTGAACATCTGCGCTACTGCACCAACTAAGGCCAGTTTGGTACTAGCTGCGGCTGCAAGTAAAATATAGCCCATGTGTCCGATTGAACTATATGCTACCATGCGCTTGATGTCTTTTTGGGCGATCGCTACAACTGCCCCATAAATTGCACTAACAGCACCCCATATTGCTAAGGTTGGTGCTACTACATTCCAAGCTTGGGGAAATAAACCAAACCCAAATCTTAAGAGTCCATAAGTTCCTAATTTAGCTAAAATTCCACCTAATAAAATAGCAATAGGTGCGGAAGCTTCAACGTAAGCATCAGGTAGCCAAGTATGGAAAGGAATTAAAGGAATTTTGATGCCAAAACCTAAAATTATTCCTACTAATAATAACAGTTGCATTCCCGCAGACAGGTTTTGAGTATTAACCGCATCTAAGGCAAAACTATGAGAACCACTTAACCAAACTATGCCCAGGAATGTTGCTAAAATAAATGCCCCGGAAACTGCTGTATAAATCAAAAATTTCATCCCAGCATAGGCGCGTTTTTCTCCTCCCCAAATGGAAATTAATAAATAGAAAGGTATTAATTCCAATTCATAGAAAAGGAAGAAAAGTAGTAAGTTTTGGGCTAAGAAAGCACCAGCAACACCACCGCTAACTAATAAAATCAGCGAATAGAAAAGTTTAGGACGTTCGGTATTTTGGTTACTGCTGTAAATGGCTATCCAAGTTAATAAGCTGTTCAATATCAACATTAGAATTGATAGCCCATCAACACCTAATTGATAATTTAAACCCAAGGTTTCATTCCAAGGTAAATTCTCTTGAAACTGCATTCCTGGACTATTGATATCAAATTTCAGCAGGATGAAAGCATTCCACAATAGAACTACAAAGGAAAGAGTTAAAGCTACTAGTCTAGTTCTCGTTTTAGGAATGACTGTATCTGGTAAAAATCCGATAATTGCAGCGCCAATAATTGGCAACAAAATTAAAACACTTAACATAATTGGGGATTGGGGATTGGGGATTGGGGATTGGTAAAAGGTAATTATTTTATGTATGAAAATTACCAGTTACCAATTGAGTTAAATTAACTAACTAAGCTGACTTTACCGGTGTCTAAGTCGTAATAACCACCGACTATTTTGAGTTTATTAGCCTTGATTAATTCTGATAGAACTGGTGAAGATTTCAATTTTTCAACTTGTACCAAAATGTTGGCTTTACAGGCATTCTCTAATCTATCTCCTGGTTTTCCTTCAGATTTTTCTACACCTGGTTTAATTGCTTCTAATAAGCTACCAATTTGTCCTGGTACTTGAGCGCCTTTAATAGTGGCATCTACAGCACCACATCTTTCATGGCCTAGTACCATAATCAATTTTGAACCTAATACTAAGCTACCAAATTCCAGACTACCAATTTCTTCAGGTGTGGCAATATTACCCGCAACCCGACAAACAAATAAATCTCCTAAACCTTGGTCAAAAATTATTTCTGATGGTACTCTAGAATCGGCACAACCAAGAATAGAAGCAAAGGGTTTTTGACCTTTAGCAACTTCTTGTAAGCGTAAATAACTTTGGTTGCCAGAACGACGTTTTTGTTTGGCAAATCTATCATTACCATCCAGTAATGCTTTTACTGCTTCATCGGGTTTACTAACAGTTTTTGCTTCTACTGCTTCAGATGTAACTAAGTTGGAAGCCACACTGACAGCGACTCCTGCACCAATGACACCTGTTCCTAATTGGAGTAAATTTCTGCGAGAAATATTGTTTTTTTGATGTTTGTTGTTCACTTTATTATTCTTCAATTCCTCAAAAGTTAAGTTCTTATTTTAGATTGATATTGTCTATTTAAATCATAAAGATTTAAAAAACCAAATTCATGAACTGCACACCCCAGAAAGGCCATGTAACCCAAGCACCTAAAACGCTAACTCCTAATAAAACAGTGAAAGCGTAAAATTGAGTTTGTCCATTGTTGCTATATTTCAACCCTTCCCCACCTAATAAGGAGAATAAACCGACAAAATTAACAATGCCATCAACGACAAATCTATCCACCATGTCAGCTAATTTAGAAAGTTGGGCAACGCCAAAAATGATGGTCATTTTGTAAAGGTTGGGGGTGTAAAAATCGTAAGCAAGTAAATTTTGTAAACCTTGGAAGGGTAAGCGAACTGGTTTAGGAATAATGTTTCCTAAATAAATTACAGCACTAATACTGCAACCGAAAATACTTGACCAAATAAATAACAATGCCACATCTTTATTTAATGTTGCCCAACTAGGTAATAAAGATAAACTTTCCAACACTAAAGGCAGATGTAAAACAAAACCAAATAAAACCATCATTGGTAAAACCATCAACCAAATAGCTTCCGGTGAACGTTCACTCATTTGTTTGGGTTTACCACCAAAGATTAAACCAAATTCTCTGGTTAAACTAAAGGCTGTAAACACATTGACGGCAATTATTATTCCTACTAACCAAGGGTGTGTTCCCCATAAACCATCAGCTAATTTTACTAATGCCCAAAAACTTCCTAAAGGTGGGAAACCAATTAAACCCAATGTTCCCACAATAAATGCTAAACCGGAAATGGGACGACGTGACCATAAACCACCGAGTTGGGTAACGTCTTGGGTGACACTATTCCAAACTATTCCTCCGGTACTCATGACTAAAAGTGCAGCAGATAAAGCATGAGTGAGGACTAATAATAATGCGGCTTCATCCTGTTGTGTGCCTACGGCGATAAACACTAAGCCCATGTAAGCACTGACAGAATAAGATAAACAGCGTTTGATGTCAATTTGGGCGATCGCAATTAATGAACCACCAATAGCTGTAACTGCACCAATAGCTACCATTGCAGAGGAAGCTATGGGGGATAAGCTAAATACAGGTTGTAATTTAATCAGCACCCATGCACCACTGGCAACTACCACTGAGTTCCGTAAAATGGTACTGGGAACAGGTCCTTCCATTGCTTCATCCAACCACAAATGCAAGGGAAACTGAGCGCATTTACCCATTGGACCGGCAATTAAAGCCAAACAAACCAAAGTAATAATTGTCGGGTCTACTTGGGCAGTTTGCGCCCAAATTGCTAAATCTTTATAATCCCAAGTTCCTGCTAAAGTCCACAGTCCGAGAACTCCCATTAACAGGAATAAGTCACCAACCCGCTTGGTTAAAAACGCATCTCGCGCACCGGTCACAACCAAGGGTTGACTAAACCATAAACCTACCAACAAGTAAGTTCCTAAAGTGAGAATTTCTAAAACTACATAACTGAAAAATAGGTTATTACATAAAGCTAAGGCACATAAACCAGCTTCAAATAAACCTAATAAAGAATAAAATCTTCCCCAACCCCAGTCCATTTCCATATAACCCACAGCATAAACTTGGGCAAGGAAATTTAAACCCGTAATAACCATTAATGCCCCTACATTAATTGCAGAGAGTTCTAAATTAATAGTTAGTTTTAAACCTGCTGTGGATAACCAAGGAATAAATACCTCTTTAGCAGGATGATTCCAAGTACCCAGAAAGGCTATGGCAGAATGTAAAAACGCCAAAAATGTCATGACTAAGTTGACATAACCTGCCGGTCTAGGTCCAGTTTTCCTGATTATTCCCGGCGACCAAGGTAAAGCTAAAACACCACCTAATAAAGCATAGCAAGGGACCAGCCAAACGGTCTCTAGCAGGTACTGAGACATGAACTCACCTCTATATTTGCACTGAATATTGTTGCTTGTTTGTCAACAAGCGTTGATACCTGATGATGTTAACTAGAAATAATAAGGCAATTTTATTTTTGCTTAATATTGTTAGATATAGCTTACCGTTATCTCTGCCAAAAGGGAATTACTTAACTAGATAAATCCACGATATTTTATCTAATTTTTTCTTATAGTTCTATGGATTGATTTATCTGATAGTATCTATCGTATAGAATCTATGAATATACCAAGCAACAGGAAATAGCGGGAGCAAGGTCAAAAAAATTAATTCTTGCTCCTGACTCCTGTACATAAACTGCGCCAGAAAGTTTCTACTGACTTCTAGAAATTTGCAATTCTGCTATAATTGGTGCTGATGAGTTTATGTAGCTAATAGGGGCGGGTTTCATATCTCGGTAGTCGAGGATTTGAACGACAATTAAGTAAGCTATAGCTAAAAGTATAGAAATTGCACCTGTAATAATGGCGACTATTTTTGAACGGTTCATCAGAATTTCCTAAAAGTTAAAATTTGATAGTTGATAGTTGATAGTTGATAGTTGATAGTTGATAGCCTATTCCTGACTCCTGACTCCTGACTCCTGTACGGGCGAAGCATTCGGGCGTTCGCGTAGCGTGCCGAAGGCAATCAATTATCAATTTTTATCACAGGTTGTTTTCCGAATGCTTCGCCCCTACGACTCCTGACTCCTTCTTTAATGAGTTCTGTAGCTTGTTGGGCAGAAAGAGGTTTATAGAACAGATATCCTTGCACATCATCACAATTAATAGACTTTAAGAAATCTAGTTATTCAGGCTTTTCTACTCCTACAGCAATTAGTGTTAACCCCAAGCTGCGTCCCAAGTCAACTATAGCCTTGATGATATGAGCTACTTTAGCATCTCTGGCCAATTCTTTGATAAAAGACCGATCAATTCCATGCAGATGAAAGGGTTTTTCCAAGGTTTGTAAAATTCTGGGAGCTACTTGAGCTACTTATTCCTGATGATTCAATACAGCAAAATAACTATGAGATACACCCGACTTAAAGCCTGTAAAATAGACAGTGCCGACACTTCTAGAATAAAGCAGGAAGAAAAAGTCGACTTTTGTTCGCATTAGTTAGGGCTTGTCGAATAAATGTAAAACCTAGATAGAGTTAGCCGTTTTGTATCGGCTGACGGCAAGGAACAGCATCAGAAACACTGAGAGAATTATTGCCTGGAGGTGAAGGAGATGCTTCTGGTGTCATGGGTGCGGCTAACTCTCCAGAAGCAGCGTTTTCTGTTTCATCACTCATAATCGGTGGACGAATGGCGCTAATAACTGTCTTGATGACAACAGCACAAGGAACCGCCACAATCACGCCCAAAAGTCCGCCGATTCTTGCCCCAGTCAAAACGGAAATGAGTATCCAAACTGGATTTAAACCTGTAAAACTTCCTAAAATCCGGGGTGCAATGATATTTTCCAGAATTTGCTGCACGATGACTGCGGCGGCTAAGACTCTAGCACCCATCCAAAAGTCTTGTAGGGAGACTAACAAAGTTGTCATGGCGATACCCACAGAACCACCAAAGGGGATTAGCGCCATAATGCCGATAGTTAAGCCAAACAACAACCCAAATGGCACTTTCAACCACAAAAAGGTGGGAATCAGAGCCGAGGCCATACAAGTAGATAAAATCAACTGGGTGATAAAGAAGTTTTGAAAACTTAGGCGTACTGTTCGGGAAAAAGGTTCACGAAATTTAGTAGGGAGCCATTCTACTAAGCTTTGCCAAAGTTCACCGCCATGTTGCAATAGATAGAAAGTCAAAACCATCGTTAACAGAAAGTCTAACAAGCTGGTAAAGGTGACGACAGCGAGATTTAATACTTGTCCGGCTATAGCTTGCAGTTGACTCTTGACGCGATCATTAATTTGCACGACGATAGCATCAAGATTAATCGGTAAGCCCATCATCTCGGCTTTCTCATTTAAAATCATTAACTGCGATCGCCCAGAGTCTATCAACTCTGGTAAACGGGCTACTAACTGCTGGGCTTGAGTTAGGGCTAGAGGAAAGAGGGTGACACCCAGCGCCAATAAAATTGATAAAGCTGATAAAAATACCAAAATGGCGACTTGTTCTCGTCTTGCACCGTGCTTTTCCATCCAACTTACTGGGTAGTTAAGCAGAAATGCCAGCACTGAGGCTCCGACTAAAATGACTATCAAAGAGTGGAAATAATGAAAAATTGCCGATATCGCCCAACCATTGAGAACTAATAGAGGAGCGAATAGCGCGATCGCCCCGATTCGCGCTACTGGTGTAAATGTTTGCCACCAGTCAAGTAGCTTTTGTGTCTGCATTTTTAGCTGATTGGGGATAGAACTAAATACAACTTAAGCTAAATTCTTGTTTACAGACTATTATCTCTAACTATATGAATCTTATGTCTTCCTCTGGTTTATGATGAGACCCTCCACAATGGAAAATCTACCACCTATTGATAATTACCCACCTGCTCCAGAAACTGCCACTTCTAAAAAATTGCTGCTTTTATACTTGATTCCTGTCATCGGCTTTTTTCCTTCCCTTTGGACTCTCTATCGCCATGAGGGTAGTCGGGAACAACTGGCCGTGAGTCGTCTGTCCATTACCTTGGGCTTTACATGGATGTTAGGGTACTTGCTGTTAGCAACTGGGGCAGCTACTTCAGATTTTTTTACACTCCGGTTGTTAATTCTTAACAGTTTTCTCACATCTGGTTACTTTTTAGTGAGTGTTTGGTTAATTTTTCGTGTCATTCAAGGCAGGTCTTATCGTTTGCCTGGATTCAGTAGTTTTGCCGAGCGAATACTGCGTAAATAGTAAATTTACATTTGTTCATGTTTTTAACAATCTGAGGATTGATACCAGCATTTATAGGTAATCTACCCACCAATATCATCAAATAATCAAATTTGGTTTATTATTGCCATACTTCCATAAACTACTTCCATCAACTTCCCGGATGATCAAAAAATCAACAGAAATGCAGGTAAAGGTCTTGTAGTATCTACGATAGGTAAGTAAGTAGACAATACCAAGAATTATCCATCATGGTCTAATTTATTTACATATATTGAGTTGGTATTGAGTAAGCAAATTTACGGTATTTTAGCAGTCAGTGTGAGGAAATCTGTGACTAGTCAAAGAACATCAGCAGCAGGCAAAAAATCAGCGAAAGCTAAAGCTAAAGGCAAAAACTCTCGCAAATCAAAATCAGGTCGCTGGCTATGGTTTGCGGTGGGTATGGGCGGGATAGCAATGGTCTCAGGTATGGCAGGGGCTTTGTTGGCTGTTTCTTGGGATAGTACACCTTTGCAGCAAGCTCAGTTAAGTGCTAAGGAGGCAGCAGTTTTTGATAGCGATCGCATTTCTGGCAATGGCTTCCAATTTTCTCAATTAACTCGCCCTGTGAATATCTTGGTGATGGGGATGAGTGTACTGCCTCCAGATATCCAAAATCCACCTATTGAAACCCAAGGACTTAGATATCTACCCCAAGTTAATTCTTTTGACGGTCTTGCTGATGTCATGCTCTTGATCAAGTTTGATCCAGATACCAAAAAAATAGTTATGCTTTCCATTCCCAGAGATACCCGGACAGAGGTTGAAGGGTTTGGGTTGAAAAAAATTAACGCCGCCAATGTCGATGGTGGACCGGCTTTAACTGCTAAAACTGTCAGCAATCTCTTGGGAGGCGTGGGAATTGATCGTTATGTCCGCATTAATGTCTTGGGTGTTGGCAAGTTAATTGATGCCTTGGGTGGTGTAACTGTCTATGTCCCCAAAGATATGAAATATAAGGATGATTCTCAACATTTATATATTAATTTAAAGGCTGGTAAACAGCATTTGGCAGGTGATCAAGCACTACAATTACTCCGGTTTCGCCATGATGAACTCGGAGATATTGGCAGGATTCAACGGCAACAAATGGTATTACGTGCCTTGATTGAACAAAGTCTTAATCCAGCAACATTAACACGATTACCAGAAATTCTAGAAACAGTGAGAGAACATATTGATACTAACTTATCTGTTGAGGAACTTGTGGCTTTGGTTGGTTTTGGGGCGCGAACCAATCGCTCTAATATGCAGATGTTAATGCTTCCCGGTCGTTTTAGTGAAAAACATGAGTATGAGGCTAGTTATTGGATACCCGATCCACAAATAATTAATAAATTAATGGTGCAAAACTTTGGTTTAGAATCAACATCAGTTGATTCTGAAATCACTGATCCCTCTCGGCTACGGATCGCAATTCAAGATAGTACAGGTGGCGATCGCTCTCAAATTCGTCCCTTAATTGCAGCTTTAGAACAAGCTGGATATCGTAATATCTTTATTTCTCGACCTTGGGGTGAACCTTTGGATACTACTCACATTGTTGCTCAACAAGGTGATAGTGATAGTGCTGAATCTATTCGTAATACTTTAGGTTTTGGAGAAGTGCGGGTTGAAAGCACTGGTAATATCGCCTCTGATATTAGTATTCAAGTAGGTCAAGATTGGTTACTACATAAACCAGTGTTTGAAAATATGGTTAGGTGACAGGTGACAGGAAGATGGGGAGTTGGGGAGTTGGGGAGATTTATTCTGTCTCCTGAACTCCTGAACTCCTAAGAAAAATCTACCAAGATGCAGCTTTACGTCTCTTGTAGGGAACGCCAGTAAACGGTTGAAAACCAGTGACAGGATAAGCGTCATCTGTAGGGCTAAAAATTCGCATGAAGGCTTCAGAAATAAATTGGGTCATACTAGCAAGCATTCTGGAGATAAACATAATCTAAGACTCCTTTTTTATGCCCTTTATCTGAGATATCTATTACTTTTACTTTAATGCTGATATTTGTTGGTTGCTCATATTCGCAATATATTTATATTTTACGCAATGTTTTTTTAGATTGCTTTGCAATACTTCATTGAGTTGAAGAATCACACTTTTTCTTTTAATTCTAATTGTAAATTCTTGGCGAGTAATCGGGTATTTTTCTGACATAATTATTAGTCTTACCATTAAAAACTGTGAAATAATAGATATATAAAGATATATAAAGATATATAAAGATTAATTTGCCTTGATTGGCAAGGTTTTCAGGCATCATCTTTTCTATACTTGACATTAATTATGGTATGATTTACCATAATAAGAGAAGCACTCTTAGTAGGACGCTTTCAGATGACAGCTTTTGCAAATGTTGATGATGACAAGTACAGATACCAAAACCCAGAATTGAATCTTTGTCCTGAAAATTATAGTTTGCTGACAGACCTTTACCAGCTAACAATGGCAGCTTGTTACACAGGTGAAGGAATAGAACAAAAACGAGCCAGCTTTGAATTATTTGTGAGACGCTTACCTGAAGGGTTTGGCTATTTAATAGCGATGGGTTTGGCGCAAGCTTTGGAATATTTAGCTAATTTTCGTTTTAATTCCGCCCAAATTGCCGCTTTACAAAGAACGGGTATATTTTATCATGCACCTGAGCGTTTTTGGTCATTATTAACAGAGGGTGGTTTTATTGGGGATGTGTGGGCAGTCCCAGAAGGAACTGCTGTATTTGCCAATGAGCCATTATTAAGAGTTGAAGCGCCTTTATGGCAAGCACAAATAGTAGAAACTTATCTTTTAAATACACTTAATTATCAAACATTAATCGCTACCAAGGCTGCTAGATTACGTGATATTGCTGGGAAAAAAGCAACACTTTTAGAATTTGGCACACGCAGAGCTTTTAGTCCTCAAGCTTCTTTATGGGCTGCAAGGGCAGCTTTAGCAGGTGGTTTAGATGCCACTTCCAATGTGTTAGCAGCATTACAACTAGGTGAAAACCCAAGTGGTACAATGGCTCACGCTTTAGTAATGGCGTTATCAGCTTTAGAAGGAAGTGAACAACAAGCGTTTACAGCTTTTCATCAATATTTTCCGGGTGCGCCTTTATTGATTGATACTTTTGATACTGTTGCTGCTGCTGAAAAGTTAGCTAAAAAGGTAAATAGTGGGGAAATGACATTAACTGGGGTGAGGTTAGATTCTGGTGATTTAGTTAGTTTATCAAAACAAGTGCGATCGCTCCTACCACAAATTACAATTTTTGCCAGTGGTGACTTAGATGAATGGGAAATACAAAGATTAAAAAATCAAGGTGCAGAAATTGATGGTTATGGTTTAGGCACAAAGTTAGTAACAGGTTCTCCTGTAAATGGAGTTTATAAATTAGTAGACATTGATGGTATTCCGGTGATGAAAATGTCTAGCGGTAAGTTTACTTATCCTGGTAAAAAACAAATTTTTAGGTTTTTGGTTGATGGTAAATTACAATCTGATAGATTAGGTTTATTAGATGAAAATTCTGGAAAAGAAAAACCTTTATTAGAGTTAGTGATGAAATCAGGTAAGCAGATAAAACCAACAGAAAATTTACAAACTATTCGAGAAAGAAGCGCATTATCTGTAGCGAGTTTACCCCAGGAAACAAGAAGTTTAGAAAATCCAATTTCTGTAAAAGTAGAAATTTCGGAAATGCTGCATGAGTTGAAGGAAAAGACTAAGAAACTAACCGCAAAGAACGCAAAGGACGCAAAGTAAGATGAAAAAGATCGCTTTATTCGGAACAAGTGCTGATCCACCAACTGCGGGACATCAAAAAATTATTAAATGGTTATCTCAACATTATGATTGGGTAGCGGTTTGGGCTGCTGATAATCCTTTTAAAGAGCAACAAACTCCTTTACCTCATCGTGCAGCGATGTTGAATTTGTTAATTACAGATATTCAAGCACCATTAGGTAATATTAGTTTGGAACAAGAATTAAGTAGTTGGCGAACTTTGGAAACATTAGAAAAAGCGAAATTAAGATGGGGTAATGATGTCGAATATACCTTAGTAATTGGATCAGATTTAGTTATTCAATTACCAAGATGGTATCATATTGAAGATTTATTAAAACAAGTGAAATTGTTGGTGATTCCGCGTCCTGGATATGTAATAGATAATATTAGTTTGGAAAAAATTAGGGAATTAGGAGGAAAAATTGCGATCGCTAGTTTAACCGGTTTAGATGTTTCCTCTACCGCTTTTCGTGAACAAAAAGACCATCAAACTCTCACACCCCCTGTTATAGATTATATTTATCGGGAGAAATTGTACGTTTAAATGCCACTACGTAACCATAAGAAAATCTCAAATTCCACACTTCAACAAACTTTGGCTGATTTTAAAGTCGGTGTGGATAATGTCATATTTTCTGTAGATACTACCAAAAATCGGCTGTTAGTTTTATTAGTAATGCGACACCAAGAACCATTTTTAAATTCTTGGAGTCTCCCTGGTACTTTAGTTAGACAAGGAGAATCTTTAGAAGATGCTGCTTATCGCATTATGGCAGAAAAAATAAAGGTTAATAATCTTTATTTAGAACAACTTTATACTTTTGGTGGTCCAAACCGTGACCCCAGAGAAGAAATTAATAGTTATGGAGTGCGTTATTTATCAGTTAGTTATTTTGCTTTAGTTCGGTTTGAAGAAGCAGAATTAATTGCTGATAAAGTTGCGGGTATTGCATGGTATCCCGTTAAACAAATACCTCAGTTAGCATTTGATCATA
Source organism: Sphaerospermopsis sp. LEGE 00249 (assembly GCF_014299995.1). Lineage (NCBI taxonomy): Bacteria > Bacillati > Cyanobacteriota > Cyanophyceae > Nostocales > Aphanizomenonaceae > Sphaerospermopsis > Sphaerospermopsis sp. LEGE 00249. The sequence continues at coordinate 13,525 of NZ_JACJUZ010000020.1, forward strand.
ATGAAATTATCACCTATGGACACAGAAGACTGAAAAATAAATTAGAATATAGTCCCGTAGCATTTGATGTTTTACCAGAAACCTTTACTTTAAATGACTTATATCAGTTATACACCACAGTTTTAGGAGAAAACTTTTCTGATTATTCAAATTTTCGAGCGCGTTTATTGAAACTTGGTTTTTTATTAGATACAGGAATTAAAGTATCAAGAGGTGCAGGTCGTCCCGCGAGTTTATATAAATTTGATGCAGAAGCTTTTGCGCCGTTTAAGGATAAACCTTTAGTTTTTATTTAAATTAGGTGACAGGTGACAGGTGACAGTTAATAGAGAATAGATAAAAATTAGTTACAAATCACCAATTACCAATCACCAATTCCCAATTACCAATTACCTATTCCCTTGTCTTATGAAAATTGCAATTGCCCAACTTAACCCTATCATCGGTGACTTAACAGGAAACACTCAAAAAATCCTGGAAGTTGCACAACAAGCAGCAGCAAATAATGTCCGTTTATTATTAACACCTGAACTGTCTTTATGTGGTTATCCACCCAGGGATTTATTATTAAATCCTAGTTTTGTGAAATCAATGGATATCACATTAAAAAAATTAGCTCAAGATTTACCAGCTAATTTAGCTGTTTTAGTGGGAACTGTAGTTAAAAATAAAGATGCTCATATTACAGGGGGTAAAACTTTATTTAATAGTATTGCTTTATTAGAAGCAGGAAAAATTAAACAATATTTCCACAAGCGACTATTACCAACTTACGATGTATTTGATGAAAATCGCTATTTTGAACCAGGATTGCAAGCTAATTATTTCGCTTTAGATGATATCAATATTGGTGTGACTATTTGCGAAGATTTATGGAATGATGAGGAATTTTGGGGAAAACGTCATTATGCAGTTAATCCCATTGCTGATTTATCCCTTTTAGGTGTAGATTTAATTGTCAATTTATCTGCTTCTCCTTATACAGTTGGTAAGCAGAAGTTACGAGAAGCAATGTTAAAACATAGTGCAGTCAATTTTCAACAGTCAATTATTTACACTAATCAAGTTGGTGGAAATGATGATTTAATATTTGATGGACGTAGTTTTGCTGTAAATAATCAGGGTGAAGTTATTTGTCGTGCTAAAGGTTTTGAAACAGATTTTTTAACTATTGAATTTGATGAACAAATGCGCGATTTACAGTTAGATTCTATTTCCCCAGTTTATGAATCTGAAGATCAGGAAATTTGGCAAGCTTTGGTTTTAGGTGTGCGAGATTATGTGAAAAAATGCCGTTTTTCTCAAATTGTTTTAGGTTTAAGTGGTGGTATTGATTCCGCTTTAGTTGCTGCTATTGCGACAACTGCATTAGGTAAAGAAAATGTTTTGGGTGTATTAATGCCTTCTCCTTATAGTTCTGAACATTCTGTGAGTGATGCTTTAAAATTAGGGGAAAATTTAGGAATTAAAACTCAAATTTTACCCATTGGGGAATTAATGCAAAGTTTTGATCATACTTTAGCTGAATTATTCACAGGTACAGAATTTGGTATTGCGGAGGAAAATATTCAATCTCGCATTCGTGGTACTTTGTTAATGGGGATATCTAATAAATTTGGACATCTGCTTTTATCTACTGGAAATAAATCAGAAATGGCTGTAGGTTATTGTACACTTTATGGTGATATGAATGGCGGTTTAGCTGTCATTGCAGATGTGCCAAAAACCCGTGTTTATTCTATTTGTAATTGGTTAAATACCCATCATCAAAAAGAAATTATCCCTCAACATATCATCAAGAAAGCACCAAGTGCAGAGTTAAAACCTGGTCAAGTTGATCAAGATTCTTTACCAGCTTATGACATATTGGATGATATTTTAGAACGGTTAATTAATAAACATCAATCAGCAGCAGAAATAGTTAACGCAGGTCATGATCAAGTAATAGTAAATAGGGTGTTAAAACTGGTTTCTATTGCGGAATTTAAACGCCGTCAAGCACCCCCAGGATTGAAAATTACTGATCGTGCTTTTGGTACTGGTTGGAGAATGCCTATTGCTGCTAATAAAAATGGGTAAATACTCATTGATGTGACACATAGTCCGTAGACTGATAGTCCATAGACATTGAAAATTGTCTGATGGATAAATCAAAACAAAAGATTCTTAATGCTTTAGGTTATCTAGTCAGACAACACAGAACAGAGTTAGGAATTTCTCAAGAAGAGTTAGGACTACGTGCTAACTTAGACCGCACATACATCTCTGGTGTAGAACGTGGAGTGAGAAACCCTTCTCTAACTGCGCTTGTCAGTCTTGCAGATGGCTTAGGTATTAGTGTTTCTGTTCTTCTGCAAAATCTGGAAATTGAAGCTGATAAAAGATAAAATAAAGTGACAAACCAAAGAAATTTAGTAGAAACTATTCAAGCTCAATTCAGACAAAACTCAACTCAGTTAAAAGTTTTTAATCTTCTATCAGACCAAAAATGGCATTGTCGAGAATGTGAAGGTAAAAATATAGGATCAACTCAATATGCAGGTGGTGGAGGTATTCAAGGGTTACAAAGGGGTACAAGAAGTCGTCCTGGTTTAGTAATTGAAACAGAAAAGAATTACTGCTTAACTTGTCAACAAATACGCTTAGGAGATCGCTGGACAGGAGAAATAAAATCAGCTAATTCAGCTGCTAATATTCCTGCTTCGTTAGTTAAGAAAATTCTCGAAGTTTATTCATATACAGATGTCATAGAACAAAGACAAAGAGAAAAACATGAGTTAGTAATTGACCATCGTTTTCCTATGGAACGTTGGGGAGAAAGTGAAGCTCCACATTTAACATCTATGAGTGAAGAAGAAATTAGAAAAAAGTTTCAATTACTCAAAAAAGATGCTTCTGGAAATCACAATCTTTTAAAATCGAGAAGTTGTGAACGCTGTATTAAAACTGGTAAACGCGGTACACCTTTTGGGATTAAATTCTGGTATCAAGCAAGTGAAGATTGGCCTTCCCAACATCAACGAGGTGATAAAGCTGAGGAAGGTTGTATTGGTTGTGGGTGGTATGATTTTGAAACTTGGCGTAATGCACTTAACCAAAAACTATCTCAGATTGCTCACAATGAAGGAATTTAACAGGTTTTTTTGTGTTACTTGCAATATCATTCAAGTAAGGAATCATAGCATAACCAATACATTCTGCTAAACGTGGTGGAACAGCATTACCAATTTGCCACATAGCTTTTTTCATAGTACCTTCAAAAATAAATGAATCAGGAAATGTTTGTAATCTGGCCATTTCTCTAGCGGAAATCACACGGTTTAAATAAGGGTGAATATGTGTACCACCATGATTTTCTTTTACAGTCATACTCGGTTTACCAGGATATTGTCTTTTGAAAGCATCAGCATATTTTTCATATAAAGAACCACCAGGAGGAACTTTTGCTAAACGTTCCATGTATTCCTGTGAATGTTGAGTCCACTCGTGATTAATTTCTGGTATGGGAGTATATTCTGGTAAATCAGAAATTGCTGATTCTATAGGTTTATATTCTTCTGGTTTTAATTGTGCTTGAGGATAGGGATTTGGCATTCCAAATCTATTAGCAATAAAAATTGCTCTTGGTCTAATTTGTGCTACTCCATAAGCAGCAGATTCGAGAATTGCTACAGAAATATTAGGATAGCCAATAGACTCAAAAGCTTCAAAAATTGCTGTTTTTACATCCCCTTTTTGAATTGTTAAAATACCCGGCACATTTTCCATAACTACGTACCAAGGGCGTATTTCGGAAACAACACGCACAAATTCATAAAATAATCTATTTCTAGGATCTTTAGGATCACGTTTTCCTGCTACTGAAAATCCTTGACATGGTGGACCACCAACCACAATATTAATTTCAGATGAATCTATTTTTTGCAGCCATTCTTGGGGAGAAAATTTTTCAATATCTCCACAGAAATGATGACAATTGGGGAAATTTATTTGATGAGTTGCAGACGCAATGGGATTAATTTCTACACTAGCTAATGGTGTAAATCCTGCTTGGAATAACCCTTGGGTAATTCCTCCAGCACCACAAAAAAGATCCACAAAATTATATTGAGATAATGGAAGTTGTGGGGTATTAACATCAATAAATATTTTGTATGGATCAGAATTATCTTGATCTAGTTGACGCTGAATACGCTCATAACGTCCTAACTTCGTTTTTTTTTGTTTTTTGTTAAGATGATGCTCATCTTCGTTAGGTAAAAAAGAAAGTTGTGTTCCTTGCATTGAACAAATTGAACCATTTATATAAAGTTTGTTTCTATTGTGACATATAGTCTACAATAAATCAAGCTTCATACAAAATAAAAATTATTTAATTGCTAATGTATGAGATTTATTACACCTTTTCCTTTTGAGGTGTAGCAATACCACGTTTAACTAAACTAGCTTCTAATTCTTGAATAAAACGCAAATCTTCTTTTAATAAAGGTTGCTGATAACTTGCTTTTGGCTGCTTTTCTAAAAAACTAAATGCTTGTCTAAATTCTTGAGGAGTAGCTTTAATAGGTGCATCAAAATGACAAGAAATAATTTGTTGAAAATCCCAATTTGCAATTTGATCAGCCCATTCTATTACTTCTCTTCCTCCTTGAGGAAGGATGAGAATTTGTAAAATTGGGGCGACAAAAGGACGACCATTACCAGATAATGCAGTAAAGGTATCTTGCCAATTTTCATCCCATTTAAAGGGGAAAAAACCAAAGTATGCTTGATGTGAACGATCTGGGGCTTTTTTGGCATCTTTCCACATTTCCCCAAGTTGAGAAATTTTGACTGCACTGGGACGAAAATAAATTGCAAATAAAGCTATTCTTTGCCAACCACGACGACGGTTATGAGCATTATCTATCATTTTTTGCTGGGCGTTGTCTCTAGCATGAAATAGTAAGGGATAGGGATCTATTTGTAAAATTTCCGGTGGTTCTTCAGAAATAGAAAGTATGGTATCTGTTAATAATAAAGTGCGAGATGGTTTGTGTAATAATGCAACTTCTTGGAAAGAACCTTTACCTAAATTGATATCTAAAATTTTATATTCAAATTCATTACCAAAGGGGTTGTTTTGATGATTTTTTGATAAAAATAATGTCCGTTTTTGAGGAAAACCTAACCAACTGAGGGGAAGATTAAAAGGAATACTCCATTGATGGGGAGCAACATAAACTAAAGCCTGGGGAAATTTTCTGGCAAAAGGACCGACAAATATTTTATGTTCTAAACCGGAACTGGTAGGTAAAATTATATATTTTACTTCCCCATGTTTTTGTTCCAATTCTTTTACTAAATTGATACATTCTGGGGTAGGTGCTACAGGTGCATAAACTAAAAGTCCGCCTTCCTGTAGCTTAATTATGGTCATTTTAACTGGTACAACTGTATACAGAATGCCCTGTAATTGATCAAATATCCATAAGCTATCTTTGATAATTTCTCGGCATAGAGTCTTTCTTTTTCCGTAGGGATACAGAGGTAAAATAGGCCAAAAAGACCATGACAAATTTTGCTGACTTTCTATTCCCTGAGTATTCATAATTTTGGTAATTCACCAGAGTCTATTTCTTATTTTTAGCATTGGTTAGAGTTCAGCAATCATTTAATTTGTCAAGGAATTTTTTTCTGCTACCTACTAACATTAACCTCCGATCTCTCTGAGCATATTTTCTACTCTGTTTGCACCTTCTGCATCATTACTGCTGCGATATAAACTAAGAGCTTGTCTTAAAGCATTGCTGGCCTGTTGAGTTTGTCTACGTTGTTTGAACATTGAACCCATCAATTCATAAGTACGTGGATTGTTACGGTTTAATTTAATTGCTTCTTCAAAAGCCCACATTGCTGAGGTATAATCACCTAAAGCAGTTTGTGTGACACCTAACCCTAAATAAGCATTAAAATTGCTACGGTTTAGCTGGATGGATCGACGATAAGCTTCTTTTGCTCCGTTGGTGTCTCCTAAATTACCTTTGATATAACCTACAGCGTAATAAAAGTCACTATTATTCCCATCTAGGGCGATCGCACGACGATAAGCAGTTAAAGCTAACTGAAAATTACCTTGTTGAGCATATAAGAACCCAATTCCAGAATGAATTCTCGCATTGCTGGGAGCTAATTTTGCTGCTTCCTGATAGACAGCGATCGCCCCATTATAATCCCCCGCATCGACTAATCTCCGCCCTTCCTCTAATAATTCCCTTAACCGTGGGTTACTTGCTTGGGCAACTAATACCTCTGTACTTTCAGCCACTACAGGAATTGCAGTTACAAAACTTCCTAATAATAGAACAGCCACCAAAAATGATGTTTGTTTGTATACCATAAAGATCCTTAAATTTTAGTGAAGTTTTTGTTTGTACATTAAAACAAAAATATTTAGTTTTGAAAACTGTATTTATTCACATTAACAAAATCTTCTAAAATTGGTAATTTTTAGAACCCTGTCCTGTTGCTGTATATAGGAATTCAGGCGAACATCTATACTCATCTGATAAGTGGCAAGACTATGAACTAGATGCAATTCAATTGGCATTTACGAGTGTGGCAGGATGAAAATATAGGATGAAAATAAGATCCAAAAAGTTCCAGAAGTTATGGCAATCTGTATCAGAGGCACATAAAAACCCAAACTTTAAACTATTGGCTGTCAATAAGGAAATATTATGCTTTTAAGTACAACCGATGTCATTCAATGCGCTATCATTGATTCATATTTGGGCATTGTCACAGCGGAAGTTGTCTATGGCAGCAATTTTTTGCGGGACTTTTTAGCCAGCATCAGGGATATTGTTGGTGGACGTAGTGGCAGTTACGAGCGTTTATTTGAAGAAGGACAACGGAAAGCACTAGAACAACTAGAACAAAGAGCGCAACGTTTAGGGGCGGATGCTGTCATCGGTATAGAAATTGATACAGGAACAATAAATGTTGATCAATCTGGAGTTTTATTATTAATAACTGCCACAGGTACGGCTGTCAAGATGCGTTAGAATTTTGTCTTTTTTAAATATATAAAATTCTGAAAAATTCAACATTTCTGCTATATTTCAAAACTGCATTTCACAACCTTATCTTCTCACTAAAGACATAGTAATTAACTCTTTCCACTGATAGATAATAAAAACACAAAATAGCAATTTAATTGTAAATAAAAGCATAAAGCATAAATATACCTGAAAACTTTGCTAAAATAGCAGGGGAGAAAATACACTATGTCATACGTAAATAGAATAGGGGATGAAATTCTGCCTTCTGAGTCTGCGGTAGCAACAAGAGTAACAGAATACCGTGATCGCGTGCGGTGGGGTCCAATAATTTCCGGTGTTTTAGTTGCTCTAGCTACGCAATTAATATTAAGTTCATTTTTTGGGGCGTTAGGTGCAGGTAGAATTGCTGACTCTTTAGCACCAAGAAGCATAGCAACAGGTATTATTAGTAATGTAGGAATTTGGTCAACTTTAGCTTTATTACTTTCCCTGTTTCTGGGTGGTTGGATAGCAACCCGTGGTTGTGGACCAATGCACCGAGATACAGCTTTACTTAACGGTGCAATTCTTTGGGCGACTACTTTAGCAATTAGCTCTTTTCTATTAGCAAATGGAGTCTGGGGTGCTTTTGGGGTTGCTGCTTACAATGCAGCATCAGTAATTAATCAAATTCAAGGACAAGGTACTACGATACCACAAAATTTACCTGCTTTAACTGCTGAACAAACTCGTGAAATTGCAGCCGCAACTTCTAGAACTTTATGGTGGTTTGTTCTTGGTTCTCTATTGAGTTTAGCAGCAGCATTGATGGGTGCAGTTGCAGGTGCGCGTAGTCCTCGGACTAATAATTACAATCATTGATTTTGTCTGTGTTGAATATTTATCATATCTGTTTTTCTGGTAGTGGGTAATTGGTAATTGGTGATTAGATCCCTGATTTATTATTTATTAAATGAATCGGGGATCTAATGATTCTTTTCATTGTTAAATCATTTAACTTTGGCGTTGATATTTTCCCATTAATTCGGCTTTTGCTAAAACATGACCTGCCATTGCTGTTAAAATTTGATTTTTACTAACACCAGGTTCTAAATTCAGCTTTTTATCTAAAGCATAAAGATGGAAAAAATAACGGTGAGTTCCACTAGGAGGACAAGGACCACCATAACCCAATTTGCCAAAATCATTTTTACCCTGTATTCCACCCATAGGAATAGTTTTACCCCCAACTATCTTTTCTGGTAGTTGGTTAACTGAAGAAGGAATATCATAAATAACCCAATGTACAAAAGTCATTTTTGGTGCATCGGGGTCATCAACAATTAATGCTAAACTTTGGGTATTGGGGGGAATTTCATCCCAATTTAAAGGCGGCGAAATATCTGCACCATCACAGGTATATTTTGCAGGAATTAAACCATTATCTACAAAAGCACTGCTGGTTAATTTCATGGTTTTTGCTACCTTGGAATTACAACTAATTAGAGATAGTCCTAATAATCCAAAAATAGCAAAGGACTGAGTTATAAAAACTCGCCTTTTAGTTATATATATCAAGATAATGTCTCCTGATTTATTCCCTACCACTTCAAAAATGCTTCTTCTACTCCTTTTTCTCTTCTAATTTTTGCATCAATTTCAAACCAGTTAATAATTTGTTTGGCTGTCAAATCTTCAATGGGTACATCATATTCTGTAGCAATATGTTGTAAAATCCGTAAGGAGGAAATTGTCAATCTGGTTAAAAACTTTTCAGGGGAAGATAATAAAGCTGCGTCAACTTGTGCAGATTCGTCAGGGGTTAAAAATTGGGTTGATGATTGATTGGGGGAGATATCCATAGGGTTTAAAGTTGTGTTTAAGTGGGAAGTTTTTTTATATTAAATCATATTGTGGTAATTTTTGAATAATTGTTTTTTCTCACGCTCCAGACGCAGAGAACGCAGAGAGGGGTTAATCATGGGGTTTGAGTTTCATTAACCATATTTGATGGTATATTAAATGTAGTTGAGTTAATTTGAGGTTAATACAAAGATGACACAGGAATTAATAGACCTCAGAAATAGTATCTTAGAACAGCGTTATAGCGATGCTTTAGCTATTGTTGATGAGTTAGAGGGGATGAGTAAGAAAGCAATTATACAACAAATAAAGTCTTTTTTAAAGATTTTACTAATACATTTAATTAAAAATCAAATTGAGCAACGGCTAACCAATTCCTGGGCAGCTTCTATTAGAAATTCAGTGGTAGGTATTCAAGATATCAACTTAAAGGAAAATAAAAAATCCTATTATATTAATGTTGATGAATGGGAAGATTTAATTTTAGAGGAGGTTATAGAGAAAGCTATTGCTGATGCTAGTGATGAGGTTTTAAATGGTGCATATAATCAATTTCAATTAGAGGAAATGATGGATAAACCGGATTTGGTAGCAAAAGGTTGTCAATTTTTAACTTTGACTTATGAACATTCGGCGAAAACTTTACCGAAAGCGATCGCGGAAGTTTTAATACAGTTACCAGGTGGGGAAAATTGGTTTAATCGTAAGTAGTTAAATATCCCCGACTTGTGAGTTTAATTTTTGGTGAATAATGTAAGTTTATCAAAGAAGTCGGGGATCTGAATTGCAGGTTTAACTATAACCAAATATCGGGATGTAATTGGGGGAAGAATTGATAACCTAACCAACCTAAAAATATTCCTAATAAAGATGTACCTGCATAAATAAAAAATTGTTTCCATTTACCTATTGATTCTTTTTCTAGCTTTTTCTTTGCATCAAAGTAAGCAAGGATGAAGAGAATACATAAAATCCATTTTATAATACCAAATACAACACCAGACAGACCATATTTTAAACCTAATATTATTGTTATGAATAAACTGTAAGCGCTAGCATAAACACTAGCAAAAGCACCAGCAATAGTAATAGCAATAGCAATAGCAATAGCAATAGCATAAATACTGACAGTAGCATAAGCACTAGTGCTAAGACTAGAAAAAGCAATAGCAATAGGAATAGCACTAAGACTAGCAATACAGTTTCCAAACTTCATTTAGAGGTGGCATTTCTTCACCGACAAAAGCCAACCACATTGGTTTAAGAACTCGTGGTGAACCATCAATTTGAAGTCTTTCCAGCAGTTGTCTCTAGTAAAGCTTTTTTTATATTTCTTTACAGACAGCATCTAATTACTTAAATTTAATTAACATTAGATAGCTTGACGTTTACCTCATACCATTAGTATTCTAAAAACGAATGATTTTTTTGTTATGTATTCCTAAAACTCCAAAAAACAACAATGAGTAAAAGGACTCTGTTTGTCCCTATTATTGATTCTTATCAAGGGAAATACCTGAATTTTCCAGATATTGAACAAACCATCCTTGAAGATATTGCTGAAGTAACCTTATATAAAGTAAGTTGTGCAGAAGATCTAGCAGGAAAAATCGATGAGGCTGATGTCATTATCTCTTGGCATACAATTCCACTACAGAAGGAAATTCTATCGAGGTTGAAGCAATGTCGAGGTATTGTCCGTGCTGCTGTTGGCTTTGATAACATAGATATTAAGTTTGCTGGACAGAAAGGAATTCCAGTTTGTAACGTTCCTGATTATGGAACTGAAGAAGTCGCCGATCATACTCTTGCATTAACTCTCGCTTTAATTCGCAAACTTCCCTATATTGATCAATACGTTCGCCATGAGAAGTGGGACTGGAGCGCCATTGGAAGTGTCCCTCGAATTCGAGGCATGAAATTCGGAATTGTTGGCTTTGGACGAATTGGGAGTGCTGTTGCTAAGAGAGCGCAAGCCTTTGGATTTAATGTAGCCTTTTTCGATCCTTACGTTCCGAGCGGTGTTGAGAAAGCTCACGGAATAACTCGATATGAAACTCTGCACGAGCTGATAGAGTCTTCTAAAGTTATCACAATTCATACCCTGTTATCTGAGGAAACCTATCACCTCATAGGTCGTCCAGAATTCGATCTCATGACGCCAGAAACCATTTTGATTAACACCTCCCGAGGGGAAACCCTCGACCAAGAAGTACTGATAGAAAGCTTGACTAGAGGTAAAATCGGATATGTCGGACTTGATGTTTTAGCAGACGAACCAAAAATCCCCGAAGAATTGAAAAATTCTGATCGCACAATCTTGAGCGCCCATTCTGCGTTTTATGCTGATGAATCGTTAAAGGAACTCCGTCGTAAAGCCGCGCAATCTGCCCGCAAATTCTTACTGGATCAAAAAGAGCGCTCACTCGTAAACGAGTGTTTTCTTAACTTCAAATAAAGAAGACTGTTTGATGAGGTGAAAACAAATATTACCATCAAATATTAAATCAAGTTTAGCTAAATTCATTGGCAAATTGAAAATTACCAAAAAGAAGGAATGAATGCTATGATGACAAGTCAACCAACTAAATCAGCAGACTTAGCTTGCCAATGGCAATGGCAGCAACAGAATACCATTACCTCAATAGAGAAACTGATCGAGGTTTTCCCGGGATTGTCGGATCAGACTTATAACGCCATCACAGAGCATTTAAAATCTCGTCGTCTCCGTATTACCCCCCACATACTCAAGCAAATTCGGCGGACTGAGGATAATTCAGCTCCCTTGCTAGATGATCCCATCTGGCGACAATTAATTCCTTTTTGGAATACAGAGGGAGAAACTAATTATAGCTACGACGGTCACACTGAAAATTGGGAAATGCCCCATGAAATGGTGACCCCCATTGGTCAGCACAAATACGATAACCGTATAATTGTCCGCCTATCTAACGTTTGTCATAGCTATTGTCAGTTCTGCTACGAGTCCCTACGCACCCTCGAAAAAAAATCCTCGAAATTACCCCTCCAACAGAAACATTGGCAAGATACCATCACCTACGTCCGTAATAATCCAGCCATTGAAGAAGTCGTTCTTAGTGGCGGAGAACCCTTGATGCACGGCGATGATATCTTAATTGATGGTGATGTCTCCGAAAACGCCCCCCTCGCGATTATTCATGATCTCATACCAGGCATTCCTCATGAGGAACTGTTATTGGCCTATGATCGCGCAGCGGCAGGGGAATCCGCGAAATATCCCGTCTGGTTAGTGATCAATGTCGGCTTCAATCGCTCAGGATATAGAAATATCGAAGACTTTACTAGATTTGTCCGTCGGGCGCAGGAATGCGAAAATCTTGAAGTTAAGGCGGTTTATGCCCATCTAACCAACTCCAATGCCGAAGCTGATATCAATCTTGCCCAGATTGAAGAGTTTGATCGATTAGTAAAAATCGCTAAACAAATTCTGGGGGAGCAATTAGAAACCAGCCTTTTTGCCAGCCACAGCATTCTCCGATGGGGCGAACACTATCCCACTAACTGGGTGAGGCCGGGGATTATCCTTTACGGCGTTCATTTTTATATTAAAGACTTAGTAGAGCAAAAAGTCCTAGAAATCGCCCAAAAATTCCAACCTGCCATTAGCTTAAAAGCAAGAATCACTGGGATTTTGGAGTTTACACACTCTGAGGCTATTGGCTACGGGCAAAAATATACCACCGAACCTGGTCAAAGACTAGCTACCGTTGCCATTGGTTTTGGAAGCGGCTATCCCTTTCGTTCAAGTCAGCTTGAGACGATTATTCACGGGCATGGTGTTCCTTTATTTGGCGATGTCGGCATGGATGCCCTGCAAATTGATATCACTCACTGTCCTAATGTTGCAGTTAATGACTGGGTGACTCTTATCGGACAAGAGGGACAGCATTGCATTGAAGTTCAGACCTTGGCAAATTTAGCAAATACGAGTCCCTATCAACTTTTGAGTGGTATTAATTGCTATCATTCCTATTACAATTTTGGAAACCATACTTCATGAAAATTTCATTTGACCATCGGCTCGACCGCGTTGTTGAACTCAATCCTCCCTTTCACATCCCACAAAACCCCCAAGAGGCTCGGTCACTATCCCAGAAAGTTGCTTACTTGTTATCGGGAGAACATGAAACCCTTATCGGTGCAAAAGAACTTTTATTAGAACTACCGCAGACCCTTTCGCAAGAACTTATTCAAGCATTCGAGCATCGAAAGGTAGAGGCTTTGCTAGAAATTCAAAAAACTCTCTATGCTATCTATGAAATTAGCTTTAGCAACCCCCTTTCACATATATGTTTTCATGAGCATAGCCCTTGGTTGATCGAAATTCGCAACACCATTGAGAACCAATGGATGAAAAATGAAATTGAGATCATCCGCGAACAACTCCCCACACAGGCAGAAGCCAAAGATGGGGATGCCCTGTGTCACTGGTTTGTCAATCAGGCCAAACAAGAATCTCAAAACGACAAAGAAATTGTCAATTTCTTAGAACATCACGCCTCTGTCGAGCAATTTAATATCTTTATTTTGTCAGATGCCCATCTTAACTATCGGTTTTATGATGCCTTGGCACTAGCACAACATTATTTTTCTGAGTTGGTTAAAACTGAGATCATTCATCATATGTGGGATGAATGTGGTTGCGGCGTTAGTGGCAAAGCTCATACGGTGCAATTTACCAAAGCCCTGATGGAGTTAAATCTTCCTCAACCATTGATCCCAATTTGGGAAGATTGGCGACCCTATGCTGGTCATAACCTTTATTTTTGTTTTGGGTTGAACCGCAAATACTATTTTAGGTCTTTGGGGAGCTTAGCTATGCCAGAACTCTTCGATCCTGATCGCAATCGTGCCGTCGTTGCTGGATTTGAACGAGCCTATCGCGAGGTAAAACCAGAATGCGAATATTTCCGCAATCATATTGAAGGGGACGAAGAACATGGAGAGCGGTGGTTAGAATACGTTATTACTCCTATCGTCAAAGCCCAACCCGAAGCAGGAATGGAATTAGCCATTGGCGGCGCACTCCGCATGGAAGCAATGCGACGTTACAATGAGTATCTCGCCACGAAATTCCAACTTTCAGAACAAACTTCCGAGCAAGTAAAGGTTGTTTGTTAATGGCAATGAAGACAACTTTCCCTTTTACTCGAATTATCAAAGACCTTCCCGCTCTCGTGCCTTTTGTGAGTATAAAAACAATGGAACGCTCGAAGGGTTATTCCATCAAACTTCGTTTAGGTGCAAATGAAAGTCGTTTCGGGATTTCACCCCTTGCTCGAGAAGCCATGCGAGAAGCGATTGAAGATATCTCCCTCTATGGCGATCCCGAAAGCTACGATCTGCGAACCGCGATCGCCAATCTCTACAAAATTGATCGCGACAATATTGTTGTGGGAAGCGGTATTGATGATTTGCTCGGTCTTGTTGCTAGAACTTTCATCGAACCGGGACAAAAAACGGTCATGTCAAAAGGTTCTTATCCCACCTTTAACTACCATGTTGTCGGATACGACGGACAAATGCTTCACGTCCCTTATCAGGATTTTCACAACGATCCCGAAGCGTTGGTCAAAATGGCAAAGATTGCGGACGCACGCATTATTTATCTCGTTAATCCCGATAATCCTACGGGAACCTATCTTCCGGCTAAAAAGATTCGGAGGGCGATCGAGCAATTACCGCCTCAATGTATGTTGTTGCTGGATGAAGCCTACATTGACTTTGCCCCTGCGACTGCCCTATTGCCCGTGAAACCCCTTCATCCTCAAGTGATCCGCCTGCGAACCTTTTCTAAAGGTCACGGTTTAGCTGGTGCGAGGATTGGGTATGCCATTGCCGATCAGGCTATCATTGCTGCTTTTGAGAAGATTCGCCTCCATTATGGAGTCAACGCGGTAGCTCAAGCTGGCGCTCTCGCTTCCCTACAAGATACCGATTTTCTTCTAGCGGTGATCGCCGAAGTTGAGGCCGGACGAAATGAATATGCGAATTTGGCCAAAGAATTGGGACTTTCTACCTTACCATCGGCAACTAATTTTGTGGCGATCGATATGGGAAGTCAAGAGCGCGCTCATGCTATGGTAGACAAGTTATTGGAATTGGGTGTATTTATCAGAATGCCAAGCGCAGACCCTTTAAATCGCTATATTCGCGTCACTGTGGGAACCCCTCAAGAGCGTTGGGAGTTTTCTCGTATTTTTCGCAAAGTCTATCTCCAAGAATAATAAAACGGAACCCCAAGATATTTTTTTCTCTAGAGGTTTACATGACAAAGAACTCTTCATTGCTACTTAAAGGTTTTGAAATTGAAACCTATGCTGGAACTCCAGAGGGCGATATTATCGGACTGTCTGATCGCGTTGTTCCTTATCTCGAGGGTTATAACCAAGAACCGGATAGTCGCATTATCGAATGTATTACCGAACCCCTGTCGGAGTACAAACAAGTTGGCTCTGCTGTCCTTGCTTCTTACCGTAAGTTAAGAAAGTATTTGAAAACTTTGGGAAATTATACGCTAATTCCGGGCAGTGCTTTGCATTTAGGAGGGAGTGATCGCTTCTATCGAGCGAATCCCAATCACGCTTTTCATGACTATGTTTCCAAAGTCTACGGCTCAAGCCTTCTCACTTCAAGTATTCATATTAATATTGGCTTAGACGATCCCGAGTTGATTTTGCGAGCCTGTCGTCTCATTAGAGTCGAAGCACCTTTATATCTTGCACTTAGCGCATCATCTCCATTTCTTGATAATAAAGTAACTGGTTATCATTCTATCCGCTGGTCAATTTTTCCTCAAACTCCGTCTGATATTCCTCTCTTTGAAAGTCATGCCCACTATATTCAATGGATTGAAGAACAGTTGGCACTCGAAACAATGAAAAATGTTCGTCATATGTGGAACTCTGTTCGACCTAATGGAAACAATAGACCTTATGATATTAATCGAATTGAGTTAAGAATTTGTGATTTTATGTACGATCCAAGTAGGATTTTGGCCTTAACTGCATTTTTAGAAGCTCGGCTTTGGCAAATTATAGAAAATCCAAATCTCGATCCCTTAAAAATGAGTCAATTACCATCAAACAATCTGGGCGAAGATTTGCTGAAACTTACAGCAGGCAATGAAGTTGCTGTAAGTTTTTATAGCCTTGATGCAGAACTAAAGCATTGGCAAGATGGAAGAATTATAAAAGTCCGAGACTGGATTTCAGAAATGTATGAAGAGGCTTTAGTAACTGCGAAAGCAAAAGGATTTGAGTTTTTTCTAAAACCAATAAAAACAATTTTAGAAGGTGGCAATACGGCTCAAAATTGGTTGAATTTGCATGAAAAAGGTTGGAGTATTCGTGAAATTATCCAACAGGCTATTAAAGAAATGGAAGATAATGAACGAAAATTCAGATTCGAGGTAACTGCCCAGGTAGGAACTCAAGGGATATTCCCATAAGGGGAGAAATATGGTAGTGTTCAAACATGAGTCCAGAAGAAAAAGATCAAAAAATAGAAAGGTTAGAGCAAGAAAATCAGGCACTGCGGGAAAGGATAGCAGAGCTAGAGAAGCAATTGGGATTAGATAGCACAACAAGTTCAAAACCACCAGCCAGCGACGGACTCAAAAAATCAAATCAAAAACGGACAAAAAGTTTAAGAGAAAAAGGGAAACGGGCATCAGGAGGACAAATAGGTCATCCAGGGCAGACATTGGAACAAGTATTGCAACCAGACAAAATAGTAGAACATCCAACACCATGCTCATGTCATGAATGTGGATGTGATATGTCAGTGGTGGAAGCTTCTAAAATCATCAAGCGACAGGTCTTTGATATACCAACCCCAAGAATCATCGTCACAGAACACAGAGTCACAGTCAAAAAATGCCCAGAATGTAGAACTCAGATACAAGGGAATTTTCCAGAATCGGTAACTTCCCCAGTATGCAATTACAAACACCGTTATCCCAAGGGTATTCCCAAAAATATTGCTGCTCGTCTGATTCAACTGTATGAGCAAATTCTACAACGAGGACTGAGTTTTCACTCCGCTCTATCACCCCTGACCTGCAAAGGTAATCGTGGTCGGGTGAAACGACGTGTTGGTCATAACTTGCTGCTGCGATTTCAAAATTTTCAGGGTGATGTTTTACGGTTTCTGAGTGAACCTGATGTTCCCTTTACCAATAATCAGGCAGAACGTGACTTGCGGATGATGAAATGTAAGCAGAAAATTTCCGGTGGTTTTCGCTCCTTTGATTTTGCGGTTTCATTCGCTAATATCCGTTCTTTCCTTTCCACTGCTTCTAAGCATGGTCTGAATCTTTTGGAAGTTATCACTCAAGCACTGCTTGGTAATACCTCTGTTTTTCTCGCCTCTCTTACTACTAGCTAGGCAGTTACATATCATCTTGTAATTGACGTGCAGCTTTTACAGCTTCTAAAAAACTTTCTAATCTTTGTTGACGATCAGATAATTTTTTTTCGACTTCCATATTTTATTTTCCTTATCCGCGTTCATCTGCGTTCAACATCCTATCTTTTCTGTATCAAATACCCGCAACGATGCTCACCATTAATTAACCAATGCGTCCTTTCCACACTACAATCCGGTAAAATCACTCCAAACATTTCCAACTCATGACCACACACACTAGGAAACGACTCAGCCACATTAGAAATAGCGCAGGTGTGTTCCATAAATAAAAACCTATCACCACCGTTAGCATCTGATTCTACAGGGTGAAACTCAGCCATAAAACCTTCAGCTTTTCGCAATTCCACCAAAGCGGCAACCCGTTCCTTTAAAGAACCATTACCCACCCTTTCCCGATATTCCAGCGCCTTTCTTTCCCACTGTTTTTGTAAAATCGTTTTTACCTGCTCACGCCCTACAGTTTCCGCTAAAGTATCTAACAGCGAAACCGCAAACTCTCCATAACCACCACCGACACTGCTAACACTCTTTTGTAAATGTTCCCTGCCCCGTTGACTTAAACTATATATATGTTGAGGTCTACCCATACCAGAATTTTCCGGTATAGAATATATCACTAATTCTTCAGCCTCCAAATCCTTTAAATGGCGACGAATCGCTTGGGGGCTAACTTCTAATATTTCCGCAAGTTCAAGAGCCGTAGCTTGTGAGTGTTTTAAAAGATACTCTAGGATATCCTGCTTAGTAGAGGACTGCTGGGTAGTGGCCATGTTAGTCCCAATAAAAATTTCCAAAAATTCAAAAAATCTCTAAAAAAATTTGACTTAAACAACATTGTTGTTGTTAATCTATCGTACAATAGATTTATATTAAACAACAGCCGAGTTGTTTTAGTGTGTAAACCTATTCTAACAGCCCTGTTAGCGATCGCTAACAAAAAACGGGAATCAGCTTTATAGAACCCGTCGCCTATCCTTTAAAGAGAACACAAGAGAACCGATGAGCGCATCCGTCAAAACCTTAGTTAACCAACCTTACAAGTACGGTTTTGTCACCGACATCGAAACCGACACCATCCCTCGTGGACTAAATGAAGACATTATTCGCTTAATTTCCGCTAAAAAAGAAGAACCGGAATTTATGCTAGAATTTCGTCTTCGTGCCTACCGTCAATGGTTGAAGATGACAGAACCTACTTGGCCTCATGTCACCTATCCACCTATTAATTATCAGGATATCATTTATTATTCCGCACCGAAACAAAAGAAAGAAAAACTCAACAGTTTGGATGAAGTTGATCCCACTTTATTGGAAACCTTCGAGAAATTAGGTATTCCTTTAAATGAACAAAAAAGATTAACTAACGTTGCTGTTGATGCAATTTTTGACAGTGTTTCTGTAGCGACTACTTATAAAGAAAAACTCGCTAAAGATGGCATTATTTTCTGTTCTATTTCCGAAGCATTACGGGAACATCCAGAATTAGTAAAAAAATATCTGGGTAGTGTTGTACCTATTGCTGATAATTATTTTGCGGCTTTAAATTCCGCAGTATTCAGCGATGGCTCTTTTGTTTATATCCCCAAAGGTGTAAAATCACCAATGGAATTGTCAACTTATTTCCGCATTAATTCCGGTGATACAGGACAGTTTGAAAGAACCTTAATTATTGCCGAAGATGATAGTTATGTTTCCTATTTAGAAGGTTGTACAGCACCGATGTACGACAGCAATCAATTACACGCTGCGGTTGTGGAATTGGTAGCTTTAAATAATGCGGAAATTAAATATTCTACCGTGCAAAACTGGTACGCTGGGGATGAAAATGGTAAAGGTGGAATTTACAACTTTGTAACCAAGCGCGGTTTGTGTCAAGGTGTCAATTCTAAGATTTCTTGGACTCAAGTAGAAACCGGTTCTGCTATTACTTGGAAATATCCTAGCTGTGTGTTAGTTGGTGATAATTCTGTGGGTGAGTTCTACTCTGTTGCATTAACAAATCATAAGCAGCAAGCTGATACTGGCACTAAGATGATTCATATTGGTAAAAACACTCGCAGTACAATTATTTCTAAAGGTATTTCTGCTGGAAAATCAAGTAATAGTTATCGTGGTTTGGTGAAGATTAATCCTACTGCGAAGGGTGCTAGAAATTATTCTCAATGTGATTCGATGTTAATTGGGGATAATGCACAGGCTAATACTTTTCCTTATATTCAAGTTCAGAATAATACGGGTAAGGTTGAGCATGAAGCATCTACTTCTAAGATTGGTGAAGATCAATTATTCTTTTTTGCTCAACGTGGTATTTCCGCAGAAGATGCTATTTCTATGATGATTAGCGGTTTCTGTAAGGATGTTTTTAATCAGCTTCCTATGGAGTTTGCTGTTGAGGCTGATAAGTTGTTGAGTTTGAAGTTGGAAGGTAGTGTTGGTTAATCTGTTTTCTTTGAGGTTTTTTTTGAAACGAACCGCAAAGTACGCAAAGTTCACAAAGAAAGAAGAGAGAAGAGAGAGAGAACATGATTATTGAAAATAGTGATTTGATTTTGTCTGTTAAGGATTTGAAGGCTGATGTTGATGGAACTCAAATTTTAAAGGGGTTAAATTTGGAGGTTCGCGCTGGTGAAGTTCACGCGATTATGGGTCCAAATGGTTCTGGTAAGAGTACGTTTTCTAAAGTGTTAGCGGGACATCCTGCTTATTCTGTGACTGGTGGTGAGGTGATTTTCCAAGGTGAAAATTTACTGGAAATGGAGGCGGAGGAAAGAGCTAGAAGTGGTGTGTTTTTGGCTTTTCAATATCCTTTGGAAATTCCCGGTGTGAGCAATTTGGATTTTTTACGGGTTGCTTATAATTCTCGTCGTAAAGCTCAAGGTTTGGAAGAGGTTGACGCTTTCGATTTTGATGATTTGGTTGAGGAAAAGTTGGAAGTTGTGAAAATGAATCCTTCTTTTCTCAATCGTAGTGTGAATGAGGGTTTTTCGGGTGGTGAGAAAAAGCGGAATGAAATTCTGCAAATGGCTATTTTAGAACCTAAGTTAGCAATTTTGGATGAAACTGATTCTGGTTTAGATATTGATGCTCTGAAAATTGTTGCTAATGGGGTGAATCAGTTAACTAATGCTGAAAATGCCACAATTATGATTACTCACTATCAGCGTCTTCTTGATTATATTGTCCCTGATTTTGTTCATGTAATGGCTCAAGGACGCATTATTAGAAGTGGTGGTAAAGAGTTAGCTTTAGAGTTAGAATCTCGTGGTTATGATTGGGTGTTGGAAGCAGCTTTAGGAGTAGGTGTGTAATCATGACTATTGATGTTTCTCCTAGTTCTATTTCTAATTCTTTGTTAAATCGAGATGCTTTTTTAACTGGTTTATTAAATCAGGTTTCTGCATCTGAAAAAAGCGGTTGGGTACAACAAATTAAGAATGATGCTGTTAAGTGGGTACGTCATTCTGTTATTCCCAACACCCGCGATGAAGAATGGCGTTTTACTGATTTATCTCCACTGAAAGAGGTAAGTTTTAATGTAGGGACAATTCATGAATTGTCCCTACCAGATGATTTTGCTTTACCTGAAGTTGCTCACCGTTTGGTTTTTGTAAATGGTGTTTTTGCAGCGAATTTATCTGATACTGAAAATTTACCTGCTGGTTTAAAGGTTGGTAATTTAGATGTTTTAGATGATGATGTTGCCAAGGAATATTTAGCACAGCCCTTCGACTTCGCTCAGGACAAGTCTGAGGTAACAAGGGATGTTTTTACTGCTCTGAATACTGTCGGTTTAAATGATGTCGCAGTGGTTTGGGTGGGTAAAAATGTGGTTGTAGAAAATCCCATTCATCTGTTATTTATTTCTGTTGCTGGTGAGTCAGCTATTATTTCTCAACCTCGTTGTTTGGTAATAGCTGAAAGTAATTCTCAGGTGAGTTTGATTGAAGAGTATGTTACAGGTATTGGAGAATATTTAACAGGCAAGATGCCTGTTCCACAAGAGGAGCAAGTTTACTTTAATAATAGTGTGACAGAAATCTGGGTAAATGAAAATGCTCAGGTTAATCACCATAGAATTGTGTTAGAAAGTGATGCTGCTTTTCACATTGGTAAAACTGCGGTAACACAAGCGCGGTATAGTCGTTATACTTGTAATACTGTAACAATTGGTGGTAAAATTTCCCGTCATAATTTGGAGATTTTACAAACAGGAGAACAAACAGAAACAACACTCAATGGTTTAACAGTTATTGGTGATAAACAATTAGCTGATACTCACAGTGCTATATCCTTAAATCATCCGCATGGTGTTAGTAAACAACTACACAAGTGCATTGTAGGCGATCGCGCTCATGGAGTATTTAACGGTAAAATTTTCGTTCCCAAACCCGCACAATTAACCGACGCTGCACAATTAAACCGCAACTTATTGTTATCATCAAAAGCCAGAGTTGACACCAAACCCCAACTAGAAATAACCGCAGATAACGTTAAATGCGCTCACGGTGCAACCGTCAGTCAATTAGAAGACGATGAAATCTTCTACTTGCAAAGTCGCGGAATAGATGAAACCGACGCACGCAAACTATTAGTTAACGCCTTCGCAGCAGAAATTATTAACTTAATTCCTGTTTCATCATTGAGAGAAAAACTGTTAAAAACAGTCGTCGCTCTCACAAGTAAGTAAAGCATTGTAAGTTCGTAGTGAGCGATTCATCGCTCAAACATAAAGATTTTAAGGACTAAAGTCCTTACTACGAACTTTATATTTTCTGTTGAATTGTCGAATTTCTAAAATTTAGAAATTATTCTGTACTCCTGAAATACTTATTAAAAATGACATTCACTTCTACCAAAACCCTCGCTGATAAAGTTCGCCAAGACTTCCCAATATTACATCAAGAAGTCCACGGTAAACCCCTCGTTTACCTCGATAACGCTGCAACTTCCCAAAAACCTGTAGCTGTATTAAACGCATGGCGTGATTATTACGAACAATATAACGCCAACGTGCATCGCGGCGCACATTATTTAAGTGCCAAAGCTACCGACGCTTACGAAGCAGCAAGAGACAAAGTAGCTAATTTTATTAACGCCAAATCTCGCCAAGAAATTGTTTTTACACGCAACGCTAGTGAAGCTATTAACCTAGTTGCTTACAGTTGGGGAATGAACAACTTACAACCGGGAGACGAAATAATTCTCTCAGTTATGGAACACCATAGTAATATAGTTCCTTGGCAATTTGTCGCTCAAAAAACAGGTGCAGTTTTAAAATTTGTCGAACTCACTCCAGAAGAAACCTTTGATTTTGAACAGTTTAAAAAACTGATTTCCGAAAAAACAAAACTCGTTTCTATAGTTCATATTTCTAATACCTTGGGTTGTATTAACCCAGTGAAAGAAATAGCTGAAATTGCTCACCAATACGGTGCGAAATTCTTAATGGATGCTTGCCAAAGTGTCCCCCATACTCCTATTAATGTCCAAGAAATTGACTGTGATTGGTTGGTAGCTTCTGGACATAAAATGTTAGCTCCCACTGGTATTGGTTTCTTATATGGGAAATTAGAATTATTAGAAGCAATGCCGCCATTTTTTGGTGGTGGAGAAATGATTGCAGAGGTGTATTTAGACCATTCCACCTATGCAGAATTACCCCACAAATTTGAAGCCGGTACACCTGCTATTGGGGAGGCGATCGCCCTGGGTGCAGCTATAGATTATTTAACTAACATTGGTATGGATAAAATTCATGCTTATGAAGCGGAATTAACAGCCTATTTATTCGATCAATTAGCCCAAATACCTCAAATCAGAATCTACGGACCAAAACCCGATGCTCACGGTGAAGGTAGAGCCGCTTTAGCAGCTTTTACAGCTTCTGAAGTTCACGCCAATGATTTAGCAACTTTGTTAGATCAAGAAGGTGTTGCTATTCGTTCTGGACATCATTGTACCCAACCTTTACACCGTCATTTAGGTTTAGCGGGAACTGCACGAGTCAGTTTATCTTTTTACAATACCCGTGAAGAAATTGATGTTTTTATCAAAGCTTTGAAGGAAACTTTAGATTTCTTTGCTAGTGTGTTTGGTGAATAGATAAATAATATTTTGGGTGGGCAATGCCCACCTTTTTTATTTCTCACGCAGAGACGCAGAGGAGCAGAGATAATATTAATTGCTTCTGG
Organism: Sphaerospermopsis sp. LEGE 00249; assembly: GCF_014299995.1. NCBI lineage: Bacteria > Bacillati > Cyanobacteriota > Cyanophyceae > Nostocales > Aphanizomenonaceae > Sphaerospermopsis > Sphaerospermopsis sp. LEGE 00249. The sequence goes on from NZ_JACJUZ010000020.1 coordinate 37,073, forward strand.
AGAAGATAGTTATGTCATACAGTGAATTTACTCTAGACAAAGTTAGAAAATCCTTTGCTTTAACTATTATAGATAAAGTTAATATTTTTGCTTCTATTCCAGAAATTGAATGTCCAGCTTTATTAGCAGAGTTATTACAAGAAAATGTCCCTTTAGCACTTGCAAGTAATACGGAAAAATCACGCTCGGAAATGATTATTGCACCGATTTTAATTAGTGTGAGAAAGTATTTAAAAAATCAAATTAGTCTATTTTCTGGTATTGATTTTACTGTAGATAGTGAAAAGGGATTAAATGGTAATTGTGATTTTATTATTAGTCGTTCCCCAGAATTATTAATTGTTAATGCTCCTGTGGTGACAATTGTAGAAGCAAAAAAAGAAAATATTAATGCAGGTTTGGGACAATGTGTAGCAGAAATGATCGCTGCTAGAATGTTTAATGAACGTGAAGGTAATAACATTCAAACAATTTATGGAACTGTTACTACTGGAACTAACTGGAAATTTTTAAAACTTATTGATCAAGTGGTAGAAATTGATTTGAGTGAATATTATATTAATAATATCGGTAAAATTTTAGGTATTTTATCTAGTATCGTGATGGAATAGGTATTGTAAATAATAAAGTTTTAGTGTAACATTTTAACTCAAGGAATTAGAAATTATTACTCCCAGTGGCAGCAAAACAATTATAGTACAAGCACCAAAGACAAGGAGGTAATTATGTTTGTCACCCAATTATATACAGACAATTGGACAGGTAACAAAAATGAAGAAAATGTCATTAAAAATCCTACTTTGCGACAAATAGAAGCAGCTATTTTTGACTTAGATGGTAAGATTAAAACTTTAGTCAGTTTAGAAGCTGATGATGATAGTTATATGATGATTGGAGGAGGTAAATCCGGGTTTTCTGGTAAATACGTTGTTACAGCAACTTTAGACAACTATAATTTTTATTCTCTTTTAGATCAGCCACGCTACGATATATCCAAGCTTTCTCATTCTTATAAAAGAGTCATAACTTTAATTAAACTTTCTGATCAGCTAAAAAAACAAAAAAATAAAGATTCTCAGAAAGATAAAATTATTGTAGTTACACCTGAATTATCAATCTCTAAGCCAATAAAAAAATTAGTTGTTGGCGGTCAACTTGGTAATTATCCTTCTCAGATGTGTGTTAATTTACCCCAATGTTTAATAGCTGCAATCACTTTTGCTGAATCTGGTGAACTCGAATCTTTATTTACTTGGGAAAAAGATGAATCTTTGGTTAATGTATAAAAAGTAAATCATTTTTTATTAATGACTATGCTTCTCCAATCAACACCCGCAGAACAAAGAACAGTTTTATATGACGTTAGCTGGGATACCTTTGAATCCTTGCTAAAAGATACAGGTGAAAATAGAGGTTCTCGTTTTGCTTATGAGTGCGGTACTTTAGAAATTATGACTCCACTATTTGAACACGAAAACCCAAAAGGCAATTTTAGTAATTTTATCGTTGCTTTAGCTGAAGAATTAGATATAGAACTAAGAAGTGCTGGATCTACCACATTAAAACGCAAAATAATTAAAAAAGGCATTGAACCAGATACTTGTTATTATATCCAAAATGAACCAGCTATCAGAGGTAAAGAAACTTTAAATTTAGAAATAGATCCTCCTCCAGATTTAGCAATTGAAATTGATATTACTAGCAGTTCTGTAAATAAGTTTAATATTTACGCTGCGTTAGGTGTGGCTGAACTTTGGAGATATGACGGTGATGTTTTGAGGTTTTATCAATTGTTAGAAGGCGAGTATATTGAAATTAATTTTAGTGTTGCTTTTCCTGTGATTTCTGTTAGTGATATGACTAGATTCATTCAGCAGAGTAAAAATATGGGTGAAATTGCTTTGTTAAAATCTTTCCGTGCTTGGGTGAGGGGGAAGATCGGTTAGCTCTTAATCCAAAAAACCGAGCAAAAGATTGATTTTATCTGTATCAATAATACTCTACCTCTTATAGTAACCAAAAGGCATAATAGAAATTCTGCCATCTGACACATGAATTACCTTCAAAAAACCACTTATTGTCAATTAATAAATGGGACAGAACCCTTAACTAAATCAATAACGTAAGTGAGGTAAGTTTCAATGTTTAATTTACTGGAAGAACTATCCACAAATGCACAAGAGTTGTTAGTTGGAGGACAAGGACAAGAACAACAAATGCCACAAATACCACAAATACCACAAATACCAGGACAACAAGGACAAGGACAAAGTAGTTCTCCTAGACCCCCTCAGACATCAGAAGGAGCAACTGGGTTTATAGTTCCTGACAACAACCCAGAGAGCTACTTCACCTGGAGACTAGACAAAGCACCACAAATGTCCGGTCAGTAAATCTACTCCATACTAAACTAAGGTAAACGACATTTTTGATCACAAATCCCCCGCAAGATGCGGGGGTAATTATGTGTCAATTCCCTTATCCCCCCAACCTGCCAGATTATCTTATAATTGTCAAGGGGCGATCGCTCTCTACAGGTAAGTTCAAGGGGGATAGATGTCACTTAAACGGTTGCTGTTAACTGCGCTAACATTGTTAGCGATTATGTTGTCCGGCTTGTCTTTATTTGCTAGTTGGCAAAAACCTCAGTTTCAAAGTCGTTTGGAACTGTACCAAACTAATATTGTCTTGCAAGCCCAAGCATGGCAACCAGAAGATAGCAACGACGAGAGTTTTCAAGCTCTTCGGGCAGCAATAGTAGGTGATAAACCCCTAGAAAGTGCAGCCAAGCAATATCTAGAGGCGCGTGAGTCTGTAAAAACAAACTTGGATAAAACCAAAAACCAACTGGACAAGTTTCGCGCTCAAGATATCACCGCTGTCACACCTGCCAAACCCCTACCAAATGAACCCCTGCAAACCAAAACCTCTCCTCAACAACAACAAAAAGAGCTAGAGAAGTCTATCAGCAAACTGCGAAAATTACGGGATGAATTAGACTTACGCTTAGGAATATTACAAGCACAGCAAGGGGAAACAGATAAAGCCCAAACAACTTGGAGTCAAGTACAAGAACCCTCTGAAACCGAATTTACCGCCACCGCTAACGTCCTCAGTGGACTATGGAGCAACCCGCCGCGTCTACTCCCAAATGCTCAACCACTGATACAAAAAAATTTAGAAGGTTGGTTTCGCTCCACGGCTTTAACTCAGCTTTACCAACTGCAACAACGTCAAGCTGCTTTAGCAGATGTTCAGGCTGCACAACAAGCGGCCGCTACCGACGCAGTATTTAAATTAGCCTTAATTGCCACTATTCCCAGCTTAACAGCCTTTATAGGTCTAATCTTACTAATAGCTTTAATTATTCAGCTTTTACTCAAGGGCGGAGAGTCTATCTTAGCAACAAATGCCCAAAAGCCTTGGTCAACTCCTTGGAATGTGGAAACAATTTTACAGGTTTTTGTCCTGGGATTTTTCTTGATGGGACAATTATTTATACCTGAATTGTTAAACCTCCTCCCTATCCCCCGTTCCTCGGATAATGTGCGAGTTCAGGCTTTTTCTGTCTTGGTGAGTTATGTACTGGTTGCCCTGGGTGCGTTCTCAGTGCTGTATTTTTCTATTAAACGTTATTTTCCCTTACCAGAAGATTGGTTTCGCTTCCGGTTTTTCAGTAATTGGTTTTTCTGGGGACTGGGTGGCTACTGCACAGCTTTACCCATAGTCGTCATAGTATCATTAATCAATCAACAACTATGGAACGGACAAGGCGGAAGTAACCCCCTGTTACAATTGGCGCTAGAAAGCAGAGATGATGTAGCATTGGGAATATTTTTCTTTACTGCGGCCATAGCAGCGCCATTTTTTGAGGAATTTCTATTTCGTGGGTTTTTATTACCCTCCCTCACTCGTTATTTACCTGTTTGGAGTGCAATTTTTTTGAGTAGTTTGTTATTTGCTGCTGCTCACCTCAGCTTATCGGAAATTTTGCCACTCACAGCATTAGGCATGGTTTTAGGAATAGTTTACACCCGATCGCGCAATCTTCTCGCTCCCATGCTCCTCCACGGACTTTGGAATAGTGGTACTTTGCTCAGTTTATTTCTTTTGGGCAGCAATAATTAAAACCGACAATTACAGTTGAAAAAATCAAAAATATTTGATTATATCGACATATAAATCTGAAATTCTCAAATTTCCAGCAGCGCAACATCACCGCTATAGCAGGTAATAGGTGACAGTTGATAGGAAACCCAACTTATACCAGTCCTTGAGGTTTTGGGTTTCTTACCTCAACCCCACCTACATCTGTAAAATTAATTTTGCAGATGGGTATAAATGAAAAAAATTCCCGGACATAATAACAATCAACCCGTAAACACTAGAGTAGTATCACAGATGCTGCCCATTATTCAGGTTAATGATATTCAACTTTGCTGAAGTTGAACATATAAATCTGTAAACCATCTGCACCAAAATTTATCAACTAACTTACCAAATTTTAGATTTGCAATTTTGGATTTTTGATTTGACATTGAAGATTCAAAATCAAATTTGTTTATCTAACCTTCAGAATTCTCTTCTGTGGTTAAATTTCTCATTTACTTAAACTAGAAATACTCTGATAATTACATACATATACAGGAGCTTCACTAAATATGACTAATCTTAACCCATCTCATGCTACCAAACAACTTTTATCTGGGTACTGTGGAATTATTTTGGGGGGATTTGGGATACATAAATTTATTCTGGGTTATGCCCCAGAAGGCTTTATCATGCTAGTTATTTCTGTAGTCGGTGGTTCTCTCACTTACGGATTTACACTAATAATTATGCAGCTTGTAGGGTTAATTGAAGGCATGATTTACTTGAATAAAAATCATGAAGACTTTGTTAATACCTACTTCGTCAAAAAGCAGGGTTGGTTCTAAAAAAAGAAGGCAGGAGTTATTAATTTTGGATTTTTGATTTTGGATTGTTTTTGTGATCTCCAATCTAAAATCTCCAATCTAAAATCTCAAATCTCAAATCTCAAATCTCAAATTTTTTCCCTATTCCCTATTTTCTTAAAATATGCCAATATCCAAATCTAAATATCTCACATTGCTAATATTATTACTAATATCTATGGTGTATTTTACCACTACATCCCATTGGGAAATGAACTATTTCTACAAAAGTCTAATTTTTATGTTGCCTATACAACTTGTATCTGTGATATATTTTACCTATAGGCACTGGATTCCTTGACAGTATTTTACAAATATTACTAAATATTTTAATTTCTTAATTAAATACTATCACAGTTGGTCATAGTTCCAGATTTCGCCTACTCTCAAAGTAGAACTGCCTTTTTTTAGGTAGGCATTGCATTTTTGTAGCGAATGTCATAACTTGTCATGCAACTTGTTCCCGAAAATAAACTTACCCCAGAAACCCCACCCGCCAATAAAGATACAAACACAGAGAAAATTATTTTAGATGTAGGGGGTATGAAGTGCGCTGGCTGTGTGAAAGCAGTAGAAAGACAGCTAACCCAACATCCAGACGTTAAAAATGTCTGCGTCAACCTAGCTACAGAAGTGGCAGTTATAGAAGCAGAAGTTGGTGCTATGGATGCCGATGCACTGGCACAAGCATTAACACAAACATTAACAGCTACAGGTTTTCCTTCTCAACCCCGCACACCGAAAACTCAAGCAGGGAAAGAAAAATATGATCCAGACGCAAAACAGCGTCAGGAAATGCAAGCGGCTTTCAAACAATTAGTAGTTGCTTTTGTATTATTGTTATTTTCAGGAATAGGACATTTTGGTGGTTTTATTTTCCCAATATTGAATAACATCTGGTTTCACAGTGGACTAGCAACAGTAGCATTACTCATTCCTGGTCGTCCCATTATTATAGATGGCTGGCAAGGTTGGCGACGGGGAACGCCAAATATGAATACCTTGATCGGTTTGGGAAGTCTCACAGCTTATATTGCTAGTTTGGTGGCGCTGTTGTTTCCCCAAATGGGTTGGGAATGCTTTTTTGATGAACCAGTGATGATGCTGGGTTTTATCCTCTTAGGCAGAACTTTAGAAAAACAAGCTAGAGGACGCGCAGCATCTGCATTTCGACAATTATTAGCACTTCAACCTCAGATAGCTAGGTTAATTGTTAACCCTTGTGGTGAGCGAAGCCGAACCACAGACTCAGATAAATTAGTAGCAGGGGCAAATATTATTGAAATACCAGCCGAACAAGTGCGGGTTGGTGAATGGTTGCAGGTGTTACCAGGTGATAAAATCCCCGTTGATGGTGAAGTGCGCTTTGGACAAACAACGGTAGATGAGTCAATGTTAACTGGTGAAGCAGTACCAGTGATGAAGCAACCAGGAGATGCAGTTGCAGCGGGAACTATTAACCAGTCTGGTGCGATCGCTATTCAAGCTACCAGAACCGGCGACGATACCACTTTGGCGCACATTGTCGCTTTGGTAGAAACCGCCCAAACTCGCAAAGCACCTGTTCAGAAATTAGCAGATACGGTTGCTGGTTATTTTACTTATGGCGTTTTAACAGCTTCTTTGCTAACTTTTCTGTTTTGGTACTTTTTTGGTACTCATATTTGGCCAGAGGTGAATATTATTTCCAATGGTATGGAAATGATGAGTCATGCAGCACATCATCAAACCGCCAACATTGAATATTCTTCACTTTTAATTAGTTTAAAATTAGCGATCGCTGTGATGGTGGTTGCTTGTCCCTGTGCTTTAGGACTCGCTACCCCCACAGCTATTCTTGTCGGTACTGGAATGGGTGCAGAACGCGGTTTATTAATCAAAGGTGGTGATGTGTTAGAAAAAGTCCACCAACTAAATACCGTAGTCTTTGATAAAACCGGCACTCTCACCACAGGCAACCCCACAGTTACAGACTGTTTACCATTTACAGACTTAGAACCATCCTCACTTCTGCAACTAGCAGCAGCAGTAGAAAGCGGCACCTATCACCCCCTAGCTAAAGCAATTCAACAAGAAGCACAGCAGCTAAATTTATCCATTCCCCACGCAGTAGACTTTCATACTGAACCAGGAATGGGTGTATCTGCTGTCGTGGATGGTAAAACTGTGTTGTTAGGTAACTGGGAATGGTTAAACTGGCACGGAATTACTGACACTGCCCAAGAACACGCACAAAGATTAGCAGAACAGGGGAAAACAGTTATTAGTGTTGCAGTTGGTGATAATTTAGTTGGATTAATTGCCGTCAGTGATACCCTCAGACCAGATGCCAAAGCAACAGTAGACAAATTGCGTCAGCTGGGTTTGCGAGTAATTATACTGAGTGGTGATAGATTAGAAGCAGCGAATGCGATCGCTCAACAACTCGGACTCAACAGCACCGATGTCATGGCAGGTATTCCCCCAGCGAAAAAAGCCAGCACCATCCAAGCTCTTCAAACTGGGGAGATAAGTAAAACCACTAGCGTTGCTATGGTAGGAGATGGCATTAATGACGCTCCCGCCTTATCTCAGGCAGATGTCGGCATTGCTTTACATTCTGGAACAGATGTAGCTGTGGAAACAGCCGAAATTATATTAATGCGTGATAGTCTTTCTGATGTTGTGGAATCAATACAACTCAGCCGTGCCACTTTCAACAAAATACGTCAAAACTTGTTTTGGGCTTTTGCATATAATACAGTTGGTATTCCCTTAGCAGCCGGTGTTTTACTACCCCATTTTGGTTTTGTTCTTAGCCCCTCCAGCGCCGCTGCCCTCATGGCTTTTAGTTCAGTTAGTGTTGTCACCAACTCCATTTTATTACGACGCTTTACCCATTGACTATAACAAAGAAAATAGGTGCAAGGTTTTGGAAACTATGAGTAGGAAAACCTCGCACTTTGTTGGTTTTTACCTCGTTTCCAAATACAAAAAACTCCTTGATATCCTTAAACTTCTGACTCCTTGATAGCGACTTGTCCTGAGCCTGTCCTGAGCCTGTCCTGAGCCTGTCCTGAGCCTGTCCTGAGCCGTGTCGAAGGGCGGTGTCGAAGGGCGGTGTCGAAGGGCGCAGTCGAAGGGCGCAGTCGAAGTAAGCGTGGCGTTAGCCTCCTAGTTATGCAAGAAAGACTCTCAAATGAGAATAACAAGCAGAGATAGTCCGCAAAAGTCCTAGATAATAACTAGGAACTTGGGTTATTATTATAATCAATAAAATCACTAAGTTCGGATTTTTATCAATTTACTGTTGTTAAAACTCAAAACAATAAAATTCTTTTTTACTCATTAAAGTGTGATAATATGCTTTTATAAAAACTAAATAAAGACAAATAGCCTTACATTGAATATATTTAAGTGAATATACGGATACAAAATCAAAGAAAAAACAGTATTATTATGTAAACATTGATGTTTAAAATATTCCTCAAATTTTACCTTAACTTAAAGAACAGGATTATGATGATTGGAGATGAAGCTCAAATACTAAAAAATAACCATAGTGTAAAATTTATATCTGACTTTGGATTTTTTACGCAAGCATCTACCATCAAATCTATATGATACTCAATACCAGTAGCTGGGATGATGATTTACCGCCAGATCCCGAAGAAATATATCAAGATTTACTCTGCGCTCTGGATAGAAAATTAGGATTTGGGTTATATTTTGTACAATGTACTCCTGTGGAATCAGATTGTTTTATACATAAAATTCCCCAGGATCTTCCGCATAAAAATATTGCTGTATTACGCTTGCTAGAACCAGTGGATAAGCTATATCAGCAAGTAGCGAATTATATTCAAGGTCAAACAGTTGACATCTTATTAATTAAAGGTTTGGAATATTCCTTGTATAAATATGAAAAAAGAAACTTTGGCGAAATAACTGAAGGTCAGTTTAACAATTTAACTAAAGTACCACCAATACTAAATCATCTTAACCAACAAAGAGAAAGATTTAGGGATGATTTTCCCTTTTGCTTTGTATTTTTATTGCGTTCATTTTCACTCAGCTATTTAATCCATCGCGCTCCTGATTTTTTTGATTGGCGTTCTGGAGTATATGAATTACCAACTACACCAGAATTAGTTGAAGAAGAATCACGTCGTCTTTTACTAGAAGGAGACTATGAAAAATATCTACAACTTACTTCAGAAGAAAAAATTGAAAAAGTTCTAGAAATTCAAGAACTTCTGGCAGAAAAACATCAAACAGATAGTAATAGAGCAAGTTTGCTTTTTGAATTGGGAAATCTACTTTATTCTGCTGGTGAATATGAAACTGCAATTACATTCTATGAACAAGAATTAAAATTTAAACCTGATGATCATTTTGCTTGGTACAACCGTGGTCATGCACTCTTGAATTTAGGATGCAACGAAAAAGCAGTCTCATCTTATGAAAAAGCTTTAGAATTTAAGCCTGATGATCCATATTTTTGGTACAACCGAGGTAATGCTCTGCTGAACTTAGGACGTAATGAAGAAGCACTTTCTTCTTATGAAGAAGCTTTAAAATTTAAGGTAGACTACCCATATTTTTGGTATAACAAAGGTAATGCACTACGAAATTTAGGACGCAATGAAGAAGCAATTTCATCTTATGACCAATCTCTCAATTTAAGACCCAATGATTGTTTTACTTGGAATAATCGTGGTATCGCATTTCGGAATTTAAGCAGATATGAAGAAGCAATTTTTTCTTATAAACAAGCTTTAAAAATTAAACCTGATGACCACTATGCTTGGTACAATTTGGGTATCGCACTCCGCAAGATAGGATGTAATGAAGAAGCTGTTTTCTCTTATGATCAAGCTCTGAAAATTAAACCTGATGATCACTATGCTTGGAACAATCGAGGTAATGCACTGGATGATTTGGGACGTATGGACGAAGCTCTGTTCTCTTATGATCAAGCATTAAGAATAAAACCTGATGATAAATATGCTTGGTACAATAAAGCTTGTTGTTATGCTATTCAAGGTAGTATTGAGCAAGCACTAGAAAACTTGGAGCAAGCAATTAATCTCAGACCTGAAGAGTTTGCAACAATGGCCAACGCTGATCCTGATTTTCATTGTATTCGAGAAGATGCACGTTTTCAAGATTTAATACGTAGGGGTATGATGAATTAAATTTGATTAATTTAAAATTAAAATCTTTTGGTGAATTTATTATGAAAATATTTTTTGATCAGGTACTTGCATTTGTCGTCTATATATGTGTATATATTTTTGCTAAAATTTTCACTGTGGAGATTTTAAATATCTGACATTTTTAGCTTCAGACATTAAAATTATATCGCTTGCTTTTTATTGCTGACTTCATCTAACTTTTTAGCATCATCAGAACTGCATCAACTAAGTTGTTTACCTATGTCCAACAATACTGAATTACTCAAAAACCTCTATAATGCTTTCAACCCATTCCAACCCTTACCCGCAGGTGATCCTAACTATGTAGACTGTCAAGATGTGCGAGGAGAAGCAGATATTTTAGAAGAATTGGGAAATCGTATTCAGTTAGCAAATCAAAATACTTGTCAATTATATTCTGGACATAGAGGAGCAGGTAAATCTACGGAATTACTCAGACTCAAGGAATATTTGGAAGCAAGACAATGTTATGTAGTGTATTTTGCTGCGGATGAAGAAGATATAGATTCAGAAGATGCTCAATATACAGATATTCTCTTGGCTTGTACTCGGAGATTACTAAAAGATTTACGCGCAATTGGTAATCCTCAACCTGTGCTTAATTGGCTCAAAGATCGTTGGCAAGATTTGAAAGATTTGGCGCTAACTGAAATTCACATCGAGGATATGAATGTAGAAATGCAAATTAGTCAGTTTGCCAAATTAACAGCAAATTTAAGAGCAGTACCGGCACTAAGGCAGCAAATACGAGAAAAAGTTAATCCCCATACAGTGACTTTGATTAAGGTTTTAAATGAGTTTATCGCCGATGTGAAAAAGCGCCTACCTGCTCACTGCACCCAACTGGCAGTAATTATTGATAACTTAGATAGAATGGTGTTAGTTCAAGATGGCGATCGCACCAATTATGAAGAAGTTTTTTTAGACCGCTGTGAACAACTGAAAGCCTTAGATTGCCATTTAATCTATACTGTACCCATTGCTATGGTCTATTCTGCCAGGGCTACAGACCTGCGTGATATATATGGTGATCCGCAAATTTTACCAATGCTAATGGTACGCACTCCTAGAGGAGAAATATATCAACCAGGGCTAAAAAAAGTTAAAGAGGTCATTTCCCGGCGCATCAGGCAGTTTGCACCAGATAAACCACTAGAAACGGAAATATTTGACAGTTCTCAAACCCTAGAACGACTTTGTTTGATGAGTGGAGGTCACGTCAGAAATTTGCTATTGTTGACTCAGGATGCCATTGGACGCACTCAAGATTTGCCAATTTCCGAAAGAGCAGTTCGACGCGCCATTACTCAAGCTAGAGATACTTACCGCCGCGCTGTGGAAAACCATCAATGGAGTTTATTAGCAGAAGTCTCCCTTTCTAAGCGTATCATCAATGATGATCAATATCGGAGTTTGATGTTTAATCGCTGCCTGTTAGAGTACCGCTATTTGGATGAAGAAGGGGAGATGCAGCGTTGGTATGATATTCACCCACTGATTCAAGGTATTCAGGAATTTAAAGAAGCTGTAGAAAATCTCCCATGAATTTAGATTTTAGTGACTGGGATCAAGACGTACCCCCCGAAGGATACGAAGAATATCAAACTTTGCTCAACGCTCTGAAACGCAAAAACAACAATGAGTTTGGCTTATTGTTTGTTGAGTGTAAACCCCTGGAGACTGAGAAACTTTTTTCTCGGATTCTCCATGATATACCAGAGAAAAAACTAGAAATTTTACGTCTATTTGAGCCAGTTAATACTTTATATGAGCGAGTTTTAAATCTCTACATCCATCAGCAATTTGATATCTTATTTATCAAAGGTTTAGAATATTCGATCTATAAGTATGAAAAAGAAAAGTTTGGCGAAATCACAGAAACCCATGCTCATGATTTAAGCAGTGTTCCCCCAATTTTAGATCACTTAAATAAACTGCGAGAGAGTTTTAGAGATAATATCCCCATTACCTTTATTTTTTTGGGACGACCTTTTTTAATTGATTATTTTATTCATCGCGCCCAGGATTTTTTTGATTGGAAATCCGCAAATGTATTGAAGTTAACAACAGTCCCAGATTTCAATCCAGAAGAATCAGTTAGTAGTTCTGGGCGCAAGTCAAAAATATCCCTTTCCCCTTGACAGCAAAAATTTTAGATTTTAGATTTGGGATTTTAGATTAAAATCAAAGTCTAAAAATATAAAAACAAGGTTTCAAGCCTCTTCTTTAAAGGAGAAGATAATCCAAAATCCAAAATCCAAAATCCAAAATCCAAAATAGATTGATTCCTTAACCAACAGGTATTTCCATAATATTGGGTTAAAATAAAAATATACAATAATTCGGGGGGGCCAGTTTACTGGTCATAAGCGCCTATAGAGACTATCTTCGGAAATCTCCAAGGTTTAAAGTCCAGCCAGCTAAAGCAACTACAGCGGCTGTACCACCAGCGTATATCGGGCGATCGCATGACAACACCGGAGTTCGCCCAAAGGCTGGCAGCAATTAGTACGGAAATAAATCAACCTGTATGTGCCTACCTCAACCGTCGCGGACAAGTGATCCGGGTGGGGGTAGGCACTCCACGTCAAACCCAAATCCCACCCCTAGAACTGCCCCGTTATGGTGCAGAACGGTTGAGCGGTATTCGTTGTATAGCCACCCATCTCAAAGCAGAACCACCGAATGAGGCGGCACTGACAGCAATGGCGCTACAACGTTTAGATGCTTTAGTAATGCTGAATATTACTGGCACAGGATTTACCCGTCGGGGTGGGGGAGCGACTGGGTACGTAAAAGAAGCTTATTTGGCGCATTTGGTAGCTAATAGCAGACAATTAGTTTTAACTCAGTCATCAGGAATGAATATTCCAGACTCAGCCTTATATTCCAGCGTATCGCCACCTCTGAGTTTAGATGCGATCGCCGAACAGGATTTTCTGGACTTGGTAGAAAGTCTAGAAGAAGAATTTCAGAGAGAATATATTGCTCAAGAAGTAGACGCTGACCATGATCGCGTGGTTATAGTCGGGGTACTAACCGATGATATGACTCCCCAACGATTTCAAGACACCATAGCCGAACTAGCAAGGTTAGTGGATACGGCTGGGGGTGATGTCTTGCAGGCCTTACAACAAAAGCGATCGCGCATTCATCCTCAAACAGTAATTGGTGAAGGTAAAGTCCAAGAAGTAGCTTTAACCGCCCAAACCTTGGGAGCAAATTTGGTAGTTTTTGACCGTGACCTTTCACCCGCTCAAGTCCGCAACCTAGAAGCGCAGATTGGTGTCAGAGTTGTTGACCGCACAGAAGTGATATTAGATATCTTTGCCCAACGCGCCCAATCTGGTGCTGGTAAATTACAAGTTGAACTAGCGCAGCTAGAATATATGCTGCCAAGACTCACCGGCAGAGGCCGTGCCATGTCCCGACTAGGGGGTGGGATCGGGACTCGTGGACCTGGTGAAACCAAATTAGAAACAGAACGGCGAGCAATTCAAAGAAGGATTTCTCGACTACAGCAAGAAGTAAACCAATTACAAGCTCATCGTTGTCGGTTAAGGCAACGGCGACAACATCGGGAAGTTCCTTCAGTGGCCTTAGTGGGTTATACCAACGCGGGCAAGTCTACCTTGCTCAACGCCCTCACCAACGCAGAAGTATATACAGCTGACCAACTGTTTGCCACACTTGATCCCACCACCCGTCGTCTGATTATTTCTCATGCGGATACAAATGAACCCCAGGAAACCTTAATCACAGATACTGTAGGGTTTATTCATGAATTACCAGCTTCTTTAATGGATGCTTTCCGCGCCACCTTGGAGGAAGTCACCGAAGCAGATGCCCTACTACATTTAGTGGATTTATCCCATCCTGCCTGGTTAAGTCATATTCGGTCAGTTCGGGATATTCTTGCCCAAATGCCTATTACTCCCGGTCCGGCATTGGTTGTATTTAACAAGATCGATCAAGTCGATAGTGAAACTCTGGCTTTGGCGCAAGAAGAATTTCCTCTAGCGGTGTTTATTTCCGCCAGTCAACGTTTAGGTTTAGATACTGTACGCCTACGCCTGTCCCAGTTGATTCAATATGCAGTAGACGGCGGTTGAGCTTGAAAATTTTAGATTTTGGATTTTGGATGATTTGCTGGTAGCTCTTGCATCGTTCTGGCCAAGGATGAGACAGAAGCTACCTTTTATAATTGAAAAGTATTTGCTCAAATTGAGGATATTATGACTGCCAAAGTAGAAATCTACACTTGGAGTACCTGCCCATTTTGTAACCGTGCCAAAAACCTACTATTAAATAAAGGCGTTGATTTCATCGAATACAACATTGATAGAAATGAGGTAGCAAGAAATGAAATGGCTCAAAGAGCAAATGGAAAGCGTTCTCTGCCTCAAATTTTTATCAATGATCATCACATTGGTGGTTGTGATAATCTTTACACTTTAGACAGTGCAGGTCAACTGGATACTCTTCTTGGAGGTTCTAAGGTTTAGGTCAAGCGTCTTGAGACTCCCTCACAGGGGTAGGTTTTTAATATGATCTGTGAAGGCAAGACCAGGAAGACAAGGAAGGCTTGTCCTGAGCGTAGTCGAAGGGATGGACAAGGAAGATTTTATACGGACAATGGTTTTTTAACGGACTATTTTTGTGACTAAGAATACAGAGTTTGTACTGTTTTCCTCCCTTGTCACCTTGTCCACCTTGTCCACCAAGTCTTGCCCTCACGACAATGTAAAATACCTACCCTTGTGAGCTTGAGACTCCCCCACCAACCTAACGGTGTAGCGGGAGATTCAAGTTTTCTTAGAAACCTGCTTTTTGGAATTATAAGTAGGGCTTGCTGACAAAATGCAAAACCCAGATAAATCAAAGGTAAGGTGGTCAGTGACCACTAACGCTCACGGCGAAGCCTTGCACTTTTATTGAGTTCGAGAGATGGAAAAGAAATCTTGAAATCTCATCCTGACTCCTGTAAGGGCGAAGCATTCGGGCGATAAATGATCAATTTTTATCACAGGTTATTTTCCGAATGCTTCGCCCCTACTTCGCCCCTACGACTCCTGACTCCTATGCCCTCATGAAAAGACTTTCTCAGCAACCCCTAATTAATTTTTTTTGATAATTGAGGTAGAAAGGGTGAAACTGGCTTTTATTATCGATCCCATCCATCAGCTTGACCCTTGCCATGATACGAGTGTTGCCCTCATGGAAGCAGCGCAAATTCTTGGTCATGAAGTTTGGATAACCCAAGCGAATTTGTTAAATGTTGTGGATAGCAAAGCTTGGGCTGTTTTACAGCAAGTAGAACTTGTACCAGTGGAATTAATAGAGGGACGTTGGGTAGCCGCAAATCCTTGGTATAAGTTAGGTTCTAGCGTCTTCACTGCTTTGGAGTCAATGGACGCTGTATTTATGCGGACAGACCCACCAGTCAACGATTCCTACCTGTATGCTACTTATATTTTGGATTACATTGACCAAAATAAAACCCTGGTAATTAACAACCCCAATGGTATCAGAGCCGCAAATGAAAAAATGTATGCCTTGCAATTTACTCAAGCCATCCCTGAAACCATTGTGAGTGCTGATAAAAAGGTGATCCGCCAATTTGTAGAAGCTAAGGGTGCAACAGTTCTCAAACCATTGGGTAACAAAGCCGGGGAGGGGATTTTATTTTTACAATCAGGCGATCGCAATTTTAACTCAATAGTCGAACTCAGTACCCTCCAAGGTCGATTACCAGTAATGGTACAAAACTATTTACCCGCAGCTAAGGACGGAGACAAGCGAATTATCTTGCTCAATGGCGAACCCATTGGGGCGATTAATCGCCTTTCTAGTGGTAGTGATTTTCGCAATAATATGGCAACAGGTGGTACTGTTGCTCAAACGGAAATTACCGCAAGAGAACAGGAAATTTGCACCTTATTGGCAGAAAAACTGCGTCAAGACGGCTTGATTTTTGTTGGTATTGACGTGATTGGTGGCTACCTCACAGAAGTCAACGTTACCAGTCCCACGGGCATCCGAGAAATTGATCGCCTAGATGGTACTCACCTTGCTCATCAGGTTATTCAATGGCTAGAGCAGTTAAGCTTCTCCGGTCTAAAGACACGGAGATTTCTGAAGAGTCCATAAACGAACTTTCTGAGGCTGGCTTAAACAGCCTCTACTGATTCCGCTAAGATCAACTCCTAGCATCACCGCTACTTTTCTCAAAATATTAGCAGCACCATTGCAGTCTGCATTAATTTTGAACCCACTAGAAGTTTTATATAGGGTTTGCTGAATAAACCTAAAACCTTGATATATCAAAGGTTAGAGCCTGATAAACACAGAAATTAGTGCAAGGGTTTTGAAGGGTATACCGGAAAAAGTGTGCATTTTTTGGGATTTCAAGAGATGGCAAAGAAATTTTCAAATCTCCTCCTGACTCCTGACTCCTGACTCCTATGCCCTCACGGAAAGACTTTCTCAGCAACCCCTAAATAAAAAAAACTCCAATAAAATACGGGGTAGGCAGGTAAATTGCTGACCCCTATCCTGGTGATAAACCTAAAACTAAGAAATTGTATAAAGCACAAACGCCAGAACTGAGACTGCAAACTTAATCTAAAATCTCAAATCTACAATTACTTAGGGTTTGCTGAAAAAGGGTCTTCGTTAAGGCAGGGAATAGGGAATAGGCAAGAGTTTGGGTGATCTGTTAGTAACCAATTCTTTGAAATTTCACCCGGAAAATGCACGCTTTTAGGAGTATACCCCTGAAAAATCCTGCACTGATTTCCTGATTTTCCACCTGAAACCCTTGATTTATCAAGGTTTTGAGTTTATTCAGCAAGCCCTACTTAATTTTTAGGTGGTGTGCGTCTTCGTTGGAGAAAATCAGGAATATCTAAGATCGGTTTTTCTTTAGGTTCAAGAGTTGGAGTTGATTGATTAACAGTTGGTTGATTAACCATTTGTACTCCTAGCTTCTTGGGAGATGGAGTCACTACTCTGGGAGTGGCCACAGTTTGTTGTGGAGCAGCTTGAATTTCTCCAGTAAACCCAGTCGCAATCACGGTAATTCTGACTTCTCCTTGCAGTCTGTCATCAATCACTGCACCGAAAATAATATTGGCATTGGGATCAACCACCTCATAAATTGTTTCCGCAGCCGCATTCACTTCATGCAGAGTGAGATCACTACCACCAGTGATATTGAAGACAACCCCTCTAGCACCTTCAATAGAGCATTCTAATAATGGTGAGGAAATCGCGGCGATCGCAGCTTCTCTAGCTCTAGATTTGCCAGAACTCACACCAATACCCATCAATGCTGATCCTGCATCTGCCATGACTGCTCGCACATCGGCAAAGTCCACATTCACCAAACCGGGAATCGTAATAATATCAGAAATACCCTGTACCCCTTGACGCAACACATCATCGGCATAGCGAAAGGCTTCTTGCACAGGTGTTTGTTCAGGAATTACCTCCAACAGCTTATTGTTAGGAATAATAATCAAGGTATCAACCCGACTTTTTAATCCTTCAATACCCTGCTCGGCTTGGCTAGTGCGTCGCCGTCCCTCAAATACAAACGGACGGGTAACTACACCCACAGTCAAAGCGCCCATTTCTTTGGCCACTTCCGCCACAATTGGCGCAGCACCCGTACCTGTTCCACCACCCATACCCGCAGTGATAAAAACTAGGTCTGCACCTTCTAAGGCGGTAGCAATTTCATCACGTGATTCTTCCGCTGCCTTTTGACCAATAGCGGGATTACCCCCTGCACCTAAACCCCTGGTTAGTTTCTGCCCGATTTGCAAACGACTGGGAGCGCCAGCTAAAGTCAAGGCTTGGGCATCGGTGTTAATTGACCAAAATTCCACCCCAGAAACATCAGATTCAATCATGCGGTTAACAGCATTGCCACCGCCACCACCAACACCAATAACTTTAATATTGGCGACTCGGCCCGGAACAATTTCACCAATGCGGCTATTTTCCGTAATTTTTTTACTGTCGTTACTTTGGGCAAAGTTTAGCCCGGAACTACCAAAGGGATTGTTAGAGTTAACGGACAAAGATAACCCTGTTTGTCCCGCAGATTGGGCATTTTTATAGGTAAGCTCTTGGTTATTATCAAATGTCATTGGCTTGATGAAGGTAGATAAACGACTTGTTTTGGTGTTATTCACCTAAGAGTCAAATATAGTTGAGTTGGAGACTGTCACCGTCTATGACAATCAATATTTTTTATTGTTCTGCTGTGCAAAACCTAGACAAATCTAGACTTTTCCTTCTTACTCAAGGGGAGCATGGGAGCGGTTATCCCTCTGTAAGTCTCTGTAAATCTCTGTAAGTTTTGGCGCTGTCTGCGAAACCCGATCATAATTAGCTATGGGATCATTTGGCAACTTAGGCGATCGCCTATGGCTTAGAGCAAACTGGGCTGTCAGCACTGCGCTCCGCGCAATCGCATAACTAATTCTAGAAAAGTATACCTACATTGTCCGAAAATCGGTTTATATAACTTGATCTAGACATTAAGATTTTCTATACTATGTTGCTAAATTTTCCCAGTATTGCTCTGTGAATTTGATGCTCAATATCCCCCCACTATTTCTGCTCGAAACTTTTATTAGCAATCAATTTTACAGCTTTATTTGTTCATTTTTTCGATAACTACTAAATTTTTCAGTGATTTACTGTGTAAAGCATTACTTTTTACTCCAGAAGATATATCAAAAATGCGTTTGGTTTAGTTTTTGGTTATAAACCTATGAGGTTAAATACTCACATACAAAACGCAGTTACCAATGGACGACGGTAGTTTTGATTGGGAAACCCTACCTCCCCACCAAGGTGTAAGAACGCTGCACCCAAACCCTTGATTTTTTATCGACCTGCATAAAGATTATTCCCAAGAAGTTTCTATTATTTATCCTGCCATTTTAATCAAAAGTTCATGCCAATTGTTATTTCAATGGTGCAAACCGTAAAACTAACTAATATTTTTATCATTTTTATCCTCAAAAACTGGTTTCTGTACTCAAACAGGCTCAAGCTTGTTAGGTATCTGGGAAGTTAATTTGTTATTTTTGGTTCAGTTGTACTAAAGGTCGTTCAGGATTTTTGATATCAATATAGGCTAATTGTTTGGGCTTGAATTTTGCTGGTAAATGCCGCATTTGCACAAGTAACTGGATTTTTTCCGGTAATTGGGCATTAGGAACACCAAGATGGACATTTCCTAATTCTGTTTTCAAAATTAAATTTGTGGGATCTTGGCAATCAATTTCCATCACTTTAACAGAACTCTGACTGACAGCTTGATAAAGTTCAGTCCAATAGGGGCAATATTTTTCTGGTGAACCAAGAACTTTGAGGGTAGGCAATTTACCTGTGGGGTTAAGTGCAGTGTATTTTGTTAGAGGAATCAAAGCGCCACTAGCATCTAGTAAACTGACATCATCCTGTTTGCTTCCAGCAGGAGTATTTTGCAAACATGAAGATGTTGCTTGTTTGCCAGAGTTTGCCGAAGATTGAGGCTGAGTATTGCAACTGGTTGTGCTTTGTTTTGGTAGGGTGTGAATCATTGCCACTGGTAATCTCTTTTGAATTTCAATAATTAAACCAGGAGGAAACAGACGACGGCTGACAGTGGCTTGTGCAATAGCGGGTTGTGCTTCTAAAGTTTCGGCAATTGCAGAAGGTTCAATTCGCCATAAAGATTGGGGATAGGACAGCGCCAACAGCGACTGAATGGTTTCCTTGGATAATAATTGATTGCCTGATTTTAGGACTATTTGTGCAGGTGTTTTTAACACCCACATTGGTTGGAGTGTTACCCAGAGCAATCCACCTGCTAGACTACTGGCAGCGAGTGTTCGCCAAATAGTGTGGATGATTTTTATTTGCTGCTGCCTACGTAATTTTTTACGGCGTTGAGCTAAATTCTTGCGGGAAACTGATACTATACCGGCCATGAAAACCCCTTTCTGGTTTGAGTCTAATTCCTGAAAACCACGGTAATTGGTGATTGGTAAACTCTTAAGCTTACCATTCTAACCAGTTATCAGTATCACAGGAGTCGTTAGTGTTTTGGATAACAGGAGTTTTTTCATTACTTTCTACTGGTAAATTCACTAGAAATTCTTGTAATCGCATACGTTCAATATAAGGCCAACCCCCCTCAGACTCAATATCTCTGAGCAGTGCGTAGAGTCTTTGGCGGTTATCGGGCAAACTATCTTGAAAAATTCCATCACGAATTTCTTTATGTAACTTTTCTAATTGTCTCAGCAAAGATAATAATGCTGTAACATTGCCTTGGCAAGCGTGGGCTGCATCTTGCACCGCAGATGCGATCGCTTGCAACTTAGCAGATAAATTTCCCGATGGCAAATTTTGGTCATTGTTCATGTAATTTTCTGCTGCTGTTCTATAAAAGTAATACAATACCCGAAACACCCGAAAAAAGGGAGGATGGGCAGGGGTAAGAGCGAAATCACAAAAAGCAAGCAAAAATCAAGCGAAGAACTACTAATGACGAGGCGCTAATTGTCAATTGATTGATGCCAATGTGAATGGTAGTTTGAATATTGTACGTAAAGTAATCCCCACAGATTTAATGTGAGGGCTTAATTACGTTTTAGTGAATTTTGGGGATTCATTTCCGACTAACAAATAGCATCAGAGAAATCTTATGCTTTTTGGCACTATAACTTGGCTAATTTCCCTATCAAACCAAAGATTGTATGTACTAGCAATACATATACAATACAGGATGATTTGGGTCATGCCGCTTTTACCTGATGTAAGAGCAAAGCGCGAAGTATAGCCTACTTCGCATTAATAACAGATGCCTTGAGGCGTTGTTGTGGTCTACTCATCCATTTAGCCAAACCCTGCCAAATGCCACTCAGTAGACTGTTGGTTTGAAGCTAAGGAAAAAGCAACTTCCATCTAACTCTGATGAGAGAAACTGCTGGTTCTGAAGCTAAACCTGAAAACTCAAAACGGAATGCGTTTTATTACGTTTAGTAGAGCCGTTTTACAACTTAAATATTAATGACATTGAGGTTGACCATGAGGTATCGCGCTTTAATAGTTGCATTCTTAGCTTTATGCTTGGGGCTGATAACTGCTTGTAGTGATGCGCCTTCATCTAGCAGCAGAGACTTGCTGACTTACGAACAAATTAGAGGTACTGGCTTGGCTAACAAATGCCCTCAGCTGGCAGAAACAAGCCGTGGTTCTATTGCTTTGGATAACGGTCAGACCTACACCATCAAAGAACTGTGCTTAGAACCTACCAATTACTTTGTCAAAGAAGAACCCGCTAACAAACGGCAAGAAGCTGAATTTGTAGCTGGTAAATTGGTGACTCGTAACACATCCACTATTGATCAAGTACAAGGTGATTTAAAAATCAACCCAGATAACAGTCTGACCTTTGTAGAAAAAGATGGTCTTGATTTCCAAGCTATCACAGTCAAACTTCCTGGTGGTGAACTAGTACCTTTCTTATTTACTGTCAAAAACTTGATTGCACAAACACAGCCTAATTTGACCAGCATTAATACTTCTACTGATTTTGAAGGTAAGTTTAAAGTTCCTTCTTATCGTGGTGCTTCTTTCCTAGATCCCAAAGGTCGTGGTGTTGTCAGTGGTTATGATAATGCTGTGGCATTACCAGCCCAAGCCGACGATGATGATTTGACACGAGCTAATGTGAAGCGTACAGAAATCCTCAATGGCAAGATTTCTTTACAAGTAGCTAAAGTAGACAGTTCTACTGGCGAAATAGCTGGTACTTTTGAAAGTATACAGCCCTCTGATACAGATTTGGGTGCTGGCGAACCTAAAGAAGTTAAGATTCGTGGTTTATTCTACGGTCGCGTAGAAACAAATCGCGGCTAAATTCCTGTTGTTATAGCAGGAGTCAGGAGTAAAACCCTTTTTTAGTAGGAGTTTCATGATTAATTGATGTCCTAACTACTCTGTCTACAGCTATAAAAAAATTCATCCAACTGCCCTGCTTTTTAAGAGGGTAGTTGGTTTTTTTTAGACTGGTAAACTTTTGGCTAATTTCTCATCACCTGTGATTTTTCCATTGTGATTTTTCCGTAAATAAACAGTTGTCAAATTCATGTTTTGGGAAATTAGGTGAATTTATTAAAATTAAATACGTACTATTACTCATCAATAATTTTTATTAATTTAGAAAAATAATAGATAGAATTTTTGGCTATTTATTCAGTACATTTCATATTGCATTTATTAAGTTACGTAATATCCCGGTTTGACATTAGGGAAAGAATTGTATATTTTGATTCTATGCGAGTTGTTTAATAAACTACAACAGACCATTGACTTCGATCACTAAAAAGCAACTCTGCTGAAAATCGCCCTAGATTTTCAACCCATGCTCAAAATCTTTTCTAGCCAAAAATTTTAGTCTGCCTGATGGCTTTATGAGTTGTTCAATAACGTGCATATCTGCCTATAGCGCGTCTAAAAATTAAGTTTAGGAGCGATTAATAAACACTCTATTTGCTAAATCCTGAATGTGCTATGCCTACTACAGTCACGAACGAACTAAAACATGAGATTTCACAGTTGTTGCGAGAATATGAGCAATGTCCCTCAGAACGCCTTCGTAATCAACTGGTGAAACTAAATTTTGGGCTGGTGAGAAAAGAAGCTCACTACTGGATCAATCAATGTCATGAAAGCTATGAAGATTTGATCCAAGTCGGCTGTTTGGGTTTAATTAGAGCTATTGAGAAATTTGAACTTTCTAAAGGACACGCCTTTAGTTCTTACGCTATTCCTTACATTCGTGGGGAAATTCAACATTACCTCCGGGACAAAGGCGTAACCATGCGGATACCCCGGCGCTGGTTAGCACTGCAACAGCAAGCCATAGGTGTTTCCCGTTCTTGGCGGGAAAAATACAACCGCCAACCGACTGATGCAGAAATAGCTGGTGCATTGGAAATTTCTCAAAGTGAATGGCAGGAAATTAAATTAGCATGGGTGAATCGCTCTCCCCTGAGTTTGGATGTACCCATACAGGATGGAGAAGAAGGATCTACCAGTTTGGGGGAATTGGTTCCCGATCCCAATTACCGCAGCTTTCAATTAGCGCAAGAAGACCAAATCAGATTACAACAAGCATTAGTACAGTTGGAGAACCGCACCCGGGAAGTTTTAGAATGCGTGTTTTTACATGATTTGACACAGAAACAAGTTGCAGAACATTTAGGAATTAGTGTAGTTACTGTTTCTCGTAAAGTCAAAAAAGGATTGGATATGCTGAAAAAAATCATGGTAGCGCCTGAAAATTAATAGCCAATCCTCTGAAACCATGATTTGCTGGAGTGTTAAAAATAACTCTGGAAATGTAAAATTTAGGTTATAAAGAAAACAGACTTGGCCTGTAATCACAATTTCAGGCGTGTTGATTTCCATAAGTAAACTTTCCTATAGCTTTCGAGAACAGCTAATGGGTATAAATTCACAAATTAATTCACAGATTGTAGCTGCGGCTATTTTAACTTTGGCGATCGCTGGATGTACAGTTAATGATACGCCAGAAGCTACTAACACTCCTCCAGCTGCACCAATTCCCCAAACAGCGGCAGAAAAACCAGAAGAAAAGACACCCTTTGCTAATCCTGTGGTGTCTTCTCAAAAAGATCAAGCAATAAAGGCAAATAATCCCGGCTTGATTGAATCCACTAGAGGCGATTTGCGCGTGGATTTGGCACAAAAAGGGCGGACTGATCCATTTGCGGAAATTATTAAGCCCTTATGGGTACCAATTGCTGCCAATTCTGAGCCAAAAGAAGTTCCTAAACTGCCTCCTTTGCCATCTCCACAACAAAGAGGAACAAATCAAGCTCAGGGGGGACAAAATAGCCAGGGTCGTGTACAAATTACTACTCCTCCACCTCAACCAAAACCTCCTTTGACTCCAGTTTTGCCCATGGTTTTACCTCAAGTTGTGGCTAAAGAGCCTGTTAAGCCTGTGTTACCACCTGCTCCCCAGCCTGAAGATGCTCAAGCGGTTTTGGTCAGTGGTATAGTTGTTATTGGTAAAGAACCCCAGGCAATTATTAAAGTGCCGGAAGAAACTACCAGCCGCTATGTACAAGCTGGGCAAAGATTGGGTAATGGGGTTTTGATTAAACGAATTGAGATGAACAGAGGTTCTAATCCTGTGGTTGTGTTTGAACAGTTCGGAATTGAAGTTGCTAAAGCAGTGGGAGAAAAACCCTCTACCGAACCTGCAAAGTCTGAACCTGCAAAGTCTGAACCTGCAAAGTCTGAACCTGCACAACCTGCTGTTGGGGTTTCCATTTCAATGGGTTTGTAAGAGTTGGTTAGCTATCTGGTTACAGCAGAATATGGCTGGCGCTACGCTGTCAGGAGTCAGGAGTCATTTTGTTGTGCAGTTTGTACTTCATTCATTGACAATCTGCTGTAAGTTTGCTGTAAATTTATAGATATAACATCAATTCTGGCAATTAAATTTGTTGCATAACCGGAAATGTCCGGTTTTATATTATAGTGATGATTTTATACTTTTTATGGAATTATGGAACAGACTCAACAAAAAATAGAATTTCCTAATTTACCTTTGGCTGTATATCGAGAAATAGCGGCACATTTGCGGCAGGTGGAAGGGGTTGATGTGGATTTAATTCCTCAAACTTCTTCAGATTTTGATTATGATCAAAGTCAAATTGCTGGTTTGTCTATTTCTTGCCAACCAAATACTAATGAGGAACAGGTGAAGCTGATTTTAGATTATTATAACAGTCTAAAAACCTGATTCTATAGCCGTTAACCCTTATGGGAATATCCCCGGTTTTCCTACCTCGGCAGTTACGCTTATTTGTTGTTTAATCATCGTAGGTTAGACTCAATAATAGTGAACCAATAGGTATGAGATATGAATCAAAAAGACGATAAAGCTTTATTTCAGAAAAAGTCGTTAAAAAATGCCTTGGGTGCTTTTAAATTTCCTGAAGATTTAACAGCACGTCATCAAATAATTAGCAAATGGGTTGAAGCTTTAAATTCAGGTACACTGGATAAAATCAGCGAAGTTTCTCTACAGGGAAATTTCTTAAAAGAGATATTTCAAGATGTATTAGGTTATCGTTCTGTAATTGATGGTGGTGGTAAAAAATGGGAACTTTACCCAGAAAAAAACATTGCTGATGGTGGGGGGTTTGCTGATGCTGCTTTAGGATATTTTACCGCGACAGAAAACCAAAAAGGTCAGGTAAAATTACAAGGTCAAGTAGTAGCACCTATTGAATTAAAAGGAACTAAAAATAATTTAGATCGTGCTGCATCAGGAAGGGATAAATCAGCAGTTGATCAAGGATGGCATTATGCTAATTATACTCCTGATTGTCGTTGGATCATTATTTCTAATTATCGAGAATTACGATTATATCATATTAATAAAACTCCAGCTTATTATGAAAAGTTTGTATTAGCAGATTTAGGAGATTTGCAGGAGTTTAAAAAATTCTATTTTATTCTTTGTCGGGATAATTTTTTACCCATCAAAGATGTCTCTGTTATTGATAGATTATTAACCGCTTCTGATCAAGCACAGGAAGATATTACCAAACAACTGTATGAGGAATATAAACAAGTCAGATTAAACATTGTTAAACATTTTCGTTTTTTTGCTGCATTAGATATTCCTAACCGTGATGCGGTATTAATTGAAAAAGCACAAAAGACATTAGACAGGATTTTATTTATTGCATTTTGTGAGGATAGGGGATTATTACCAGAACAGACAATTACTAAAGCCCATGATAGCAAAAATGCTTATAATAATCGTCCGATTTGGGAAATTTATCAAGATGTTTTTCGCTGGGTTGATCAAGGTAATGATGATCCACCAATTCCCGGTTATAATGGTGGTTTGTTTCAACATGATCCGCTATTAGATGAAACATTAAATATTCCTGATCCTTTATGTACCCAACTGAAAAACCTGACACGGTTTGATTTTGATTCCGAAGTTTCTGTAGATATTTTAGGGCGGATTTTTGAACAGTCAATTACAGATTTAGAAGAATTAAAAGCTGATGTTTCTCAACAGGAATTTGATAAAAAACAAGGAAAGCGGAAAAAATTGGGAGTGTTTTATACTCCTGCTTATATTACGCAATATATTGTCGAAATTGCCATTGGTGGATATTTACAAAAACGGGAAACTCAGTTAAGACAGCGTTTACAGTTAGCAGAATTTACAGATCCAGAAAAACAGCGATCGCAAGAAATTCAATTTTGGTTAACTTACCGAAATGAGATATTAGTAAAAACGCGAGTTGTTGATCCTGCGTGTGGTTCAGGTGCATTTTTAATTGCTGCTTTTGATTATTTGCAAAGTCAGTATCAACGAGTGCATGATAATTTGCGGTTTTTACAATATCAAGATTCAGAAAATCTAGAATTAGATAAAACTATTCTGAGTAATAATTTATTTGGGGTTGACTTATCTCCAGAGTCAGTAGAAATTACTAAGTTATCTTTGTGGTTAAAAACTGCAACTCAGGGTAAAGCTTTAACTTATTTAGATGATAATATCAAAGTTGGTAATTCTATTGTTGCTGATGCAGAGTTTACAGATTTACCTTTTATTTGGGAAAATGAATTTCCCCAAGTTTGCGCTGAAGGTGGTTTTGATGTAGTAATTGGAAATCCTCCTTATATTCGTCAGGAATTATTATCACCTTTTAAACCTTACTTACAGGAAAACTATCAAACCTATGATGGGGTAGCGGATATCTATATTTATTTTTATGAGAAAGGTTTGAATTTATTGAAACCAGAGGGAATACTTTCCTATATTGTGACTAATAAATGGTTACGTTCTGGTTATGGCGAAGCTTTGAGAAGGTTCTTTTCTCAGTCGAGTGTGTTTGAACAAATTATTGATTTTGGACACGCACCAATTTTTGAAGATGCTGATACTTTTCCCTGTATTGTTGCAGTCAGGAAAACTAAAGTTTCGGAAACGGAGAGGGAAAATAAAGAAGTTGTAATTTGTATTGTTCCCCGTGAGGAGTTACCGAAAATTAACCTGACTCAATATGTGCAGAATGAAGAGAATAGTTATACTATACCTTGGTCGCGGTTTTCTGCTAATGCTTGGAGTTTAGAACCTCCTGCGGTGGATGAGTTAATGCAGAAAATTCAACGGGTTGGTGTTCCGTTAAAAGAGTTTGCTGGGGTTAAACCTTTATATGGAATAAAAACTGGTTTTAATGAAGCGTTTTTTATAGATGATGCGACTAAGAGAAAGCTGATTTTAGATGATCCGAAATGTGCGGAAATTATTAAACCAATATTAAGAGGTCAAGATATTAAAAGATGGTGTCCTGAATGGGATAATTTATGGATAATTTTTACTCGTCGTGGAATTGATATTGATGCTTATCCTGCTGTTAAAAATCATCTGAGTCAATATCAAAAGCAATTAGAACCACGTCCGAAAAATTGGAATATTAGCAAAGATGGTAAGTGGGAAGGACGAAAACCAGGTACTTATAAATGGTATGAAATTCAGGATGCTGTTGATTATTGGCAATTATTTGAACAACCTAAAATTATCTATCAAGAGATTCAAACTTTCCCGCTTTATGGGTTTGATAATTCTGGATTTTTGGGAAATAATAAAACTTTCATACTTCCCACTCAAGATTTATTTATTTTAGCTGTACTTAATTCTCCTTTAATTTGGTGGTATAGTCAACGAATTTTTACAAAAATGCTATCTGACGCTATTAGTCCAATGGGATTTTTATTTGAAACTTTACCCATTGCACAACCGACAGCAGAAATACGCGCAGAAGTAGAAGAAATTGTCACGCGTTTAATAGAAATAACCAAACTCAACGGACAAGTTTATAAAGACGTTCTCGACTGGTTGCAAATAGAATACAAAATTGAAAAACTAGGAAATAAACTAGAAGATTTCGCAACTTTAGAATTTGTTGAATTTGTGGAAGAAGTGAGAAAAAGAATGCCCAAACCCAAGACAGCTAAAAAAGCATCTGATCCATTAAGTATACCAGCCTTTAAAGCCTTACGTCAAGCACATAATGATTATGTTCCAGAAATTCAAAACCGCAAAAATGAAGCTGTGAAATTAGAACAGCGACTTGCAGATTTAGTGAATCAAACTTATCAGTTAACACCGGAAGAAATTGACTTAATGTGGAAAACAGCACCTCCAAGAATGCCGATTTGAATTAAAAATTAAAAATTAAAAATTAAAAATTAAAACTCGTTCCCAGTCTCCGACTGGGAATGTAATATAGAGTCTCTGACTCTAGCATACATCAGAAGGCAGAGCCTTCAATTATTCATTCCCATACAGAGTATGGGAACGAGTAATAGAAGTCGGGGATCTAAAAATCCGCGTTCATCTGCGTTCATCTGCGTTTAATTATTTTCATTGTCTGAATCAGGATATCCAGGATTTAAGGATTTACAGGATGTTTTTTACGAATTACCAATTACCAATTACCCATTACCAATTACCTAATGTTATAATCAAAAAATTACAACTTGATGCCATATCAAAATTATGATCATTGCACAAGAACAAGAAACCCAAGAAAACATCTACCAAGATGTAATATTTCCCCCTGGTGATTTATATAGTGATGAACCTCCCGTAGAAACAGAACTGCATCTAGAGCAAATTATGCTCTTAATTAAATGTCTTAAATGGTTATGGAAAAATAGAAATGATTTCTATGCTGCTAGAAACCTAACCATTTACTATAGTCCAAATCAGAAAAAATCAGAAGATTCTCGTGGTCCAGATTTCTTTGTTGTTTTAGAAACTGAACGCAAAACCCGTAAAAGCTGGGTAGTGTGGGATGAAGATGGTAAATATCCTAATATAATTGTCGAAATTCTCTCACCCAGTACAGCAAAAACAGATAGAGAATTTAAAAAACAACTCTATCAAAATACATTCCGCACTCCAGATTATTTTTGGTTTGATCCTTACACTTTAGAATTTGCGGGTTTTCATTTATTAGATGGAGAATATCAACCGTTGACAGCAAATGAAAAAGGACATTTATGGAGTCAACAACTAGGTTTATATTTGGGTGTTTATAATGGTTTATTGCGGTATTTTACACGGGAAGGAATTTTAGTTCCTACACCGGAAGAAAGTGCAGAACAAGAAGCTAAAAGAGCAGAACAAGAAGCAGAAGCAAGAAAAGCTGAAGCTAAAAGAGCAGAAGCAGAAGCTGAAAAAGCAGCACGTTTAGCGGCAAAATTGAGAGAATTAAATATTGACCCGGAGACAATTTAAAGTTACTAAATGTAGGTTGGGTTAAGCGACAGCGCAACCCAACAAAGGTTTTAATGATGTTGGGTTTCGTTCCATGCTTCGCAACGCTAACGCGAACAACCCAACCTACCTATTGATTTTTCGATAACGTTATCGCTTTTCTGATATAATCAAAAGCTCAACTCCTTTAACATAGAATTTGATGTATGAGCAAGGGAACTCTGTTTGACAAAGTTTGGGACATCCACACCGTTGGTACACTTCCATCAGGACTAACGCAACTATTCATCGGACTCCACCTTATCCATGAAGTTACCAGTCCTCAAGCCTTTGCTATGCTCAAAGAGAGGGGTTTAAAAGTTTTATTCCCACAGCGCACAGTGGCCACTGTTGATCATATTGTTCCTACGGATAACCAAGCGCGTCCGTTTTTGGATAGCATGGCGGAAGAAATGATCCAGGCGTTAGAGCAAAACTGTCAAGAAAATAACATTACTTTCCATAATATTGGTTCGGGAAATCAAGGTATAGTTCATGTTATTGCCCCTGAGTTGGGACTAACCCAACCGGGTATGACTATAGCTTGTGGAGATAGTCACACATCTAGTCATGGTGCTTTTGGGGCGATCGCTTTTGGTATTGGTACAAGTCAAGTCCGCGACGTTCTCGCTTCCCAAACCCTAGCATTATCAAAACTCAAAGTTAGAAAAATTGAAGTTAACGGAAAACTCAGACCCGGAGTTTACGCTAAAGATGTAATTTTACACATTATCCGCACCTTGGGAGTTAAAGGTGGTGTAGGTTACGCTTACGAATATGCAGGAACTACCTTTGAACAGATGAACATGGAAGAACGGATGACCGTTTGCAATATGGCGATCGAAGGTGGTGCAAGATGCGGATATGTGAACCCTGATAAAATTACTTACGAATATCTGAAAAATAGAGACTTCGCCCCCCAAGGTGCAGACTGGGACAAAGCCGTTACTTGGTGGGAATCTCTGCGGAGTGATGCCAATGCCAAATATGATGATGTAGTA
The DNA here is from genome assembly GCF_014299995.1 of Sphaerospermopsis sp. LEGE 00249. Lineage (NCBI taxonomy): Bacteria > Bacillati > Cyanobacteriota > Cyanophyceae > Nostocales > Aphanizomenonaceae > Sphaerospermopsis > Sphaerospermopsis sp. LEGE 00249. Next base: position 67,626 of record NZ_JACJUZ010000020.1, read on the forward strand.
GTATTTAATGCCGAAGACATACCCCCCACCGTTACCTGGGGAATAACACCCGGTCAAGGAATAGGCGTGGATCAGAAAATTCCCGCAGCTGAAGAACTAGCAGAAGAAGATCGCTTCGTTGCTGAAGAAGCTTATCGTTACATGGATCTTTACCCTGGTCAACCCATCCAAGGTACAAAAATTGATGTTTGCTTTATCGGTAGCTGCACCAACGGACGCATCAGCGACCTAAGAGAAGCTGCGAAAATAGCCCAAGGTCGTAAAGTTGCAGCAGGTGTAAAAGCCTTTGTCGTTCCCGGTTCAGAACGGGTGAAAAAAGAAGCCGAAGCCGAAGGACTAGATAAAATCTTTGTTGAAGCTGGCTTTGAGTGGAGAGAACCAGGGTGTTCCATGTGTTTAGCCATGAACCCCGACAAACTACAAGGAAGACAGATCAGCGCCTCATCATCTAACCGAAACTTCAAAGGTAGACAAGGATCAGCATCCGGTCGCACCCTGCTAATGAGTCCGGCAATGGTAGCAACTGCCGCTATTAAGGGTGAAGTTGCTGATGTACGCGAATTGCTGTAGACCGAAATTGTCGGTAAAAAAACTACATCTTTTTTATCTCACGCAGAGGCGCAGAGGCGCAGAGAGAAATTAAAAGTGTGGTTTACATACATAAAGTTTCTTAAACTCTTCTTTCTCTGTTTCCTTTGTGTCTCTGTGGTTCATTCATTAAAAAACTCTAGAAACACAAGAAAAATCTCTCTTAAACTCTTTCCTTCGTGTCCTTTGTGTACTTTGCGGTTCATTAAAACTATGGTAAGTGAAATCAAACAGATAAGCGATCGCGCCGTTCCTTTAATTGGCGACGACATCGACACAGATCGCATTATACCCGCCCGCTACTTAAAAGCAATCACCTTTGATGGTTTAGGAGAAGGTGCGTTTATTGACGATAGAACAGCTTTAAATGGTCAACATCCTTTCGATCTTCCCCAATACCAAGGGGCAAAGATATTAATTGTTAACCGTAACTTTGGCTGTGGTTCATCCAGAGAACACGCACCCCAAGCGTTAGCTAAATGGGGCATCAAAGCCATTATTGGTGAAAGCTTTGCAGAAATTTTCTTTGGTAACTGTGTGGCAATGGGTATACCATGCGTTACAGCCGAACCGAGTATAGTTAAGCAATTGCAAGATTTAGTTACTGCTAATCCCCAAGCGCCTATTACCATAAATGTGGAAAATTTGCAAGTAAAAATTAATGATCTTACTTTCCCGGTGTTTATGGGTGAGGGAACTAAAACCGCTTTTGTGTCTGGTACTTGGGATGCTTGCGGACAGTTGGTAGCAAATGCAGAAAAGGTGAAAGCAACAGCAGGTAAATTACCTTACATTGCTTGGGGTAAATTAGCTGCTAGTTAGGTGACTGGTGACTGGTGACTGGTGACTGGGGACTGGTGACTGGGGACTGGGTAATCACTTTTATGTTTTTTAATCAGCTTCCCTATTCCCTATTCCCTATTCCCTATTCCCTATTCCCTATTCCCTATTCC
>NZ_JACJUZ010000021.1:0-68855 GCF_014299995.1 Sphaerospermopsis sp. LEGE 00249
TTAATGAACCTGCAACGGGTTCACGGATGCCGTCGATGTCAACGGGAGGAGCAGCGATAAATGCGATGATGAAGCAAGTGGTTGCTGCTAACAGGGTGGGGATCATTAATACACCGAACCAGCCGATATAAAGGCGGTTGTTGGTGCTGGTGATAAATTCACAGAAACGATCCCATACGTTGGCGCTTTGGCGCTGTTGAATGGTTGCGGTCATGTTTTTATGATTGCTCTGTTTATAATATCGGCGAGTTGTTTTTCTCACCTCTGCACAAATCATAAACTGTCTATTTAGTTTTGTAAAGAGAATTAAAATTAGTTTTGTTTATAACTTTTATAGATTTTTCTAATGTAGTGGCGTTGACAGAAATGATCATGGGACGGGCAAGATGCCTATCCCATAAGATTGGTAGATGATTGATAGGTGAAGATCAACCAGGAGGCCATGCCATAGGACGACCGCCTAAGATGTGTATGTGTAGGTGATAGACAGTTTGACCGCCATCGTTACCAGTGTTCATAACCAAGCGATAACCGTTTTCTAGTCCTGCTTGGGCGGCGACTGTTTGGACTGTTAATAATAGATGTCCTAATAATGCTTGATCTTCCGGTTGGGCGGTAGCTATGTTAACTATGGGTTTTTTGGGAATGACAAGGATGTGAACTGGTGCTTGGGGGTTAACATCTGTAAAGGCTAAAGCCAAATCATCCTCATAAACGATGTTTGCGGGGATTTCCCGACGGATGATTTTACCGAAAATGGTATCTTTGGTTTCACTCATGCGGTTTTACCTAGTATATCTGTTAGAGATTTTAGGGGATAGTTGGGTGAGGTGGCGATCGCTTACCGTAGGTATCGCTTTTTTGCAGAGAAGGGAGCATCCCAATTTTGAACAAATAACCGCAGCAACACCAAAAAATCGCTGAAACTCTCTTACCTTTGTGTCCTTCGCGCCCTTTGCGGTTCAATCATATCAACCTCTTGGAGAATTGTATGTAATTAGAGAAAAATAAATTTACACATTTGGGATGCTCCCGTAGAGAAAAAGTTAAGCTGTAATTTATTCAGTGCATCTATAGCTTTATTGCCAAACCTGCGGATGTCAGCAGCAAACGTTTAATTAGTCTCGCACCCAACAACTGGGTAAAATGGGTAACACAAATCCCGGATGTAGTTGCTAAAGAAATACTCAATTCTGAATTTCAGTGGATTAGTAGAGAAAGTGATGTACTTATTCGCGCTGAGAGTCAAGAATACGGAAAATTTCTGGTTCTTAATGAACTGCAATTGCGGTATAAACCAGAAATGCCTCGAAGAATGCGAGCTTATGCAGGACTAGCTGAGGAAAAATATCAATTACCCACCTATCCTGTACTCATTAACATTCTGAAAACAGGTAATGAAGAAATACCAACTCGATATCAGTCAAATATTGCTGGTTTGGAGGTGCGTCAAGATTACCGAGTAATTAATCTTTGGGAAGTAGATGTTAAAATTGCCTTAGAACAACCTTTACCTTCTTTACTGCCTTTTGTACCAATTCTCAAAGGTGGTGAAGATGAAACTATAATTCGGGAAGCATTGCGTTTATTAAAAGCTGATGAACAGTTAAATCAATTAGAAACAGTTCTCGCTTTTTTTGCTACTTTTGTATTAGATAGTGCCTTAGTTCAAGAAATCATGAGGTGGGATATGGCTGTTTTACGTGAATCACCTTGGTATCAGGAAATATTGAAACAAGGGGAAAAACAAGGTGAAGAAAAAGGAGAACAAAAAGGGAAAAGAGAAGAAAGAATCTCAAGTATTGAGTTATCTTTAGAAGTGAAATTTGGCAATGAAGGATTAAAGTTTATGCCGAAAATATCAGAAATATCGGATTTTGAAACATTAAAAATAATTCAACGTTCAATTCTCACAGTTGAAAGTTTAGAGGAATTAAGACTGATCATGGAAAACTTGTAACCATTAATTACTCAAAGAGTGAATTGAGAATCAAGTAATGCGTAAAGAACAATAAAGATAAATATTGCTCAAATATTACCAGCTTGAAAAATTTTTTGAGCAGTCAAATTCAAATCTGGAAAAGTTGGTGATATTATCTTTTCATCATTTCTAAACTGCGTTACTTGATACTCACCATCAATTAATAAATGAATAGATATAGTAGGTTGTTTAGGACTACCTATATAACGAATACCTCCTAAAGCTAAATAATCAATAATCCAATATTCAGGAATGCCAATTTCTTCATAATCTCGTAATTTAGTTAAGTAGTCATCACGCCAATTTGTACTGACAACCTCAACAATTAAGGGAATAGAAGCAGCTTGAGTTACAGTTGATTGTTTTTGCCACAGAGGTTCATTGACTAAATTAGTCCGGTTTAATAATAGAATATCTGGAACATAACCTGATTCGCTTTCAGGTGGTTTGACTAATGCTTGTTTAGGAATGGAATAAGGAAGATTGAATCTATCAAATTCTACAGTTATTTTTCTAGCTGTAAAACCTATGATATCTTCATGTAGTCCTGTTGGTTGTGACATTTCCACAATTACTCCATTATGCAGTTCATAGCGTTCTCCATCTGGTTTCCAATCTGCAAATTCTGCAAAGGTTACTGGTTTTTGTAAAACTTGAACCATGATTTATATACCTTAACTTCACCGTTATGAATGATTTAATTATACTTGATAGAAAATGAATTGTCCCAAATATAGGACTCCTATTTGATTTTTGAACAACACTCAGTAGGTATCAGTTCTGTCTTTCCTGTTCCCTGTTCCCTGACCACACAAGTAAATTCAGGAATCAAACCGGAAGCCTATATGATCGCTATATCAATTACCAGCGTCTCACATCATCTAACCGCAGTTGCAGGGAGAGTAAAAGATGCTTAACGGGTGACGGGAAAAATTTCCCGCCAATGGTAGTATCCAGTATCGCGCTCCCTTTGGCGTTTATGAGTTAAACCTCAACCGCAATAATGGTAAAAATAGTGGTTCTGTTAATGTTTCTGGTAGTATTATCGGCATAGGAAATAGTGTTTTTCTTGCTCCTCCTGTTACCCAAAGCTTTGCACTCATGCAAGTTCCAGGGGTCAGGGGTGTGCGTGGTTATAGTAATAATCAGGAAATTGGACGTACTGATTCTCAGGGTAATTTAATAATTACTAAGCTGCGCCCTTATAATGGGAATAATTTGAAAATCCAAGATGAGGATATTCCTTTAAACTACAAAATTGATGCTAATGAAAAAGTAATTACTCCACCTTTTCGAGGTGGGGCGCTTGTGCCTTTTCCTGTGCGACTAATTCAGAGTTTTGTCGGTACTTTATCGGTAGAAACATCAGGAAAAACTGTAATTCCGTCCTATGGTCAGTTAAATATCACTGTGAATAATCAAATTATTAACTCACCTATTGGTAAGGAAGGAGATTTTTATTTAGACAGTGTTGCTCCGGGAAAATATGCAGCTAATGTGGACTATGAAGGCGGTATTTGTAATTTTGAGCTAACTATTCCCCAGTCTCAGGAACAAATGGTTAATTTAGGTAATTTAAAGTGTATCATTCCTTAAAGGGTGTTTGAAAAGTTTTTAATAACATTTGTATTCGGTGATTTCACTCATTGTTAATTTACCTGAAAATCTGCTTTGATATAATTAGGGTTTATTCATATATGAACAATGCTGGCTAGAGTCTGGAGTGCATCTATTGTTGGTATCGACGCGGTGAAGGTGGGTGTGGAAGTGGATGTTTCTGGTGGTTTACCAGGAATTGTCATTTTAGGTTTACCAGATTCCGCCATTCAAGAATCTAAAGAAAGGGTAAAAGCAACATTGAAAAATGCGGGTTTTGCTTTTCCCATGCGAAAGATTGTAATTAACCTCACTCCCGCTGATTTAAGGAAAGAAGGACCAGCTTTTGATTTACCGATTAGTGTGGGAATTTTAGCAGCTTCTGAACAAGTAAACCCTGATTTATTAGGGGATTTTTTATTTTTAGGTGAAGTTTCTTTAGATGGTAGTTTGCGTCCGGTTGCTGGTATTTTACCCATTGCTGCAACTGCTGAGAAAATGGGAATTTCTGGTTTAATTGTTCCTATGGAAAATACTCAAGAAGCTGCGGTAGTGGAAGGTTTAAATGTTTATGGATGTAGTAATATTTCTGATGTAGTTGATTTACTAAATAATCCGGGGAAATTCAAACCTGTTAAATTAAATGACAACCCAAAGACATTAGCAGAGACATCTTTAAATTTAGCAGATTTACAAGATGTCAAAGGACAAGCTCATGCACGTCGAGCTTTAGAAATTGCTGCTGCTGGAGGACATAATTTAATTTTTGTCGGACCTCCGGGAAGTGGTAAAACAATGTTAGCAAGACGTTTACCAGGTATTTTACCACCTTTGGAATTTTCGGAATCTTTAGAAGTTACTCGGATTCATTCTGTAGCTGGTTTATTAAAAAATCGTGGTTCATTAGTACGAGAAAGACCTTTTCGCAGTCCTCATCATTCTGCATCTGGTCCGTCTTTAGTTGGTGGTGGTAGTTTTCCCCGTCCTGGTGAAATTTCTTTATCTCATCGGGGGATACTTTTTTTAGATGAATTAACGGAATTTAAAAGAGATGTTTTAGAGTTTTTACGACAACCTTTAGAAGATGGTTATGTGACGATTTCTCGTACTCGGCAATCTGTAGTTTTTCCGGCACAATTTACATTAGTTGCTTCTACAAATCCCTGTCCCTGTGGTTTTTATGGTGATACAATTCAACCTTGTACTTGTTCACCTAGACAAAGAGAGCAATATTGGGCAAAATTATCAGGACCATTGATGGATAGAATTGATTTACAAGTAGCTGTAAATCGGTTAAAACCAGAAGAAATTACCCAAGCTGCAACAACAGGAGAACCATCAAAATCTGTGCGGGAAAGAGTGCAAAAAGCAAGGGATATTGCGACAAATCGTTTTCAATCAGAAGCTAATGTTAAATGTAATGCACAAATGCAAAGTCGTCATTTACAAACCTGGTGTAAATTAGATGATGCTAGTCGTAATTTATTAGAAGCAGCAATTAGAAAATTAGGGTTATCTGCAAGAGCGAGCGATCGCATTCTCAAAGTATCACGCACCATTGCAGATTTAGCAGGAGATGAAAATTTAAAACCTCAGCACGTAGCAGAAGCAATTCAATATCGAACAATTGATAGAATGCAATGATTGGTGATTGGTGATTGGGTAATCAATTTTATGTTTCCCCATTATTACCTATTCCCTATTCCCCATTCCCCATTCCCCATTCTCACAAAAGTTTATAATGGATTGCTTGTTCAGGAGGAGTTAGGGGGATCTACTAAAGATAGAAATGTCGGTAAAACCGATGATCAATTTTATTTGTTTTGTTTTGATTACAAGTTAAACAAAGGGTTTGCAGGTTACTAATATCGTTTTTTCCCCCACGGGATAAAGGGATAATATGATCAATACTGAGGTTTGTTTCTAGGGAAGTTTTACCACAGCTTTGACATTGATATTTATCTCTTTGATAAACATACTGTCTCACTTCTGGAGGTATGGGAATACGTGGGGTTTTGTTCATATTGATTGACTAAATTCTTGAAAGTCTTTTTCTACTTGTTGGGCATAATTGCGGGCATATTCTATAATAGAGTTATTATAATTATGCCCTGATGTAGTTTGAGCAAATTCAATTAATTCATCAGCGATCGCAGAACCTTGTCTACCACTACTTCGTAATTGATCCCAAGCTGTAACTTCGGCCATTGTTTGGATTAATTTTTCTAAATGTCCTAAATTTCCATCCCAAGCTTGTAAATGGACTGTATCTTTTTCTGGTTGCAATTCTTTTAAAACATAAGATTTTTCACCATCATTGATATGTTCTAATAATGCAGGTGCAATACCTTGAAAACGATTTTGAATTGCAACAACTCTTGCACCTGGAGTTTCCCATTTTGGTTGCGAAACAGTCAGATAAGGTTGTAAAGAACTGGGTTGAGTTTCTTTAAAATCTAGCAAATAGTTCTCATCCGGTGAACCATTACCTTCTACTAGAACTATATAACGTTCTAATCCTAAACTCCCATTACCAGCAATGCGTTTTTCGACATCGAGAATTTCATAAAAATCAGGATTTTGTTCTGTGGTATGATGCCATTGTGTAATTAAGTTTTTAACTTTCTTTTGTTCTGCATCTGTAGCTTTTGCAATTCGTTTATCATCAACTACTAAACGTCGCTTACCTTTCTTTTCTTTGGTGTATTTATCTAAAAATTTAGCCCGTTTTCTGTGTTCTAAACTGTCTAATAAGTCTTTAACTAAACCTTTTGCAGTTTCCTTTTCTACAGTTCTTGCTTTTCCATCAGCGAGATTTGCAGTGTAGGTTTTTAAATAAATCTCACTTAAATGTAATGCTTCTTCGTCATTTATTCCCACTGCATGAGAACCCACAATAATACTTGTGATAAATCTCACTAAATCCCAGGTACAAGGTGCAATAACTGATTCATCAAAATCATTAATATCAAAATAAACTAAACGGTTATCACCTTTATAACTTCCGAAGTTTTCTAAATGTAAATCACCACATATCCAGCTAAGAGGTGCATTATTCAAAGATGATTCTTGAGGTAAATCTTCATAGAATAAATGACAAGTTCCCCGAAAGAAAGAAAATGGATCAGTAGAGATTTTTTTGTATTTTAATTTTAATAATTCTGGATCTCTTCCGTGGTTAAAAGTTTCAATGCGGGTTTTGATGTTGTTCATAGGTGGATGTTGTTTGAATGATAATTTACAGGATTTAACGAATTAAACCTGCATTTTTAAATATATCATAAGGTGTAATTTGCAAACCTGATAATAATTCATTACTAATAATTTGCTGATTTCTATAAGTGACAGGTAGAGAAGATGAGGTAAAGACTGTGATAGTTTGCGAAACTGTATCTACTACCCAAACTAAAGAAATTCCAGCTTGTAAATAATAGGTAGCTTTTTCAATCATATCTCCAAAAGTTTGACCAGGAGAAATAATTTCAATTACTAATTCTGGTATCACTGGACAAGGTTCATCTTTTAACCAGTCAATAGGAAGACGCTCATAAGAAACATAAGTTAAATCTGGTACGGGTATCCAATCTTGTCGATTTTTGGTTAATTTGACACTCCATTCAATTACAACACGGCCTTTTTCTTGCGCCCATTTTGATAATAATATAAATAGCGATCCTGTAGTTGAACCGTGAAAAAATTTAGGTGACATTTGTTCATTTTTATATTTAGGTATAGCTTCACCGTTAACCAATTCATATATAGTGTCACTTTCAGGAAGTGCGGTAAATTCTTCGAGGGTGAGTTTATTTTTAAGTTGAATCATTTTTTGTCTGAATCAGGATGTCCAGGATTAAAGGATTTACAGGATGGGGTTGGATGCTTAGATTTGGAAATTTTTTGTATGTTTTATAACATGGAATAATTATAATAAATAATATTTTTAAATTTATTGTTTTTAACATAAATTAATTTTCTCAACATAATATAATGTCAATATCAGTATATAATTTATATCTTTTTATAACATCCAGAAAATCCTTAAATCCTGGACATCCTGATTCAGACCAAAAATATCTATGGTGAACACAGAAAAAGCCACATTCACCACAAACAATTATACCTCTTTTTATAACATCCAGAAAATCTTCAAATCCTGGATATCCTGATTCAGACAATTAAAAAAAATCTCAACCCAGCGATTAGAAATCGCGTCTACACAAACAAAGTCCACTTCGGTGGACTAATTTATTTATGATGTAGCTTCGTTTATTTTACGTCGTAAATCATCAAGGGGTGATTCAGGTTCTTTAATTTCTGGTTCATCAGGATAAAATTCTAGGGTAAATTTGACTCTAAACTTTCCAGACTCCCAATTTTTACCAGGTTTTAAAACTTTACAATCAACACCTTGCTCTATCCAATCTTTTTTATTTTTCGTAGATGGTAAAGTACGACTATTTATCTTATCTAACTTCTCATTTAATTGCTTTAATCCATCATTATCTAAAATCACTTTTGATATTGCTTGATCCAATTGACTGACTTTTAATATATGTCCATCAAAATCAATCACAATATCGCCATCTTCCAAATCAAACACTTCAAAATTATCTTCCATTTTCTTTCCTCCTCTGCGTTTTCTGCGTCTCTGCGTGAAAAAAATCTAAATTGTGGTGAACACAGAAAAACCCTGCATTCACCCAAAAAATTATACTACACCTCCTCACCCCCAATCACAGGTAACAGATGTTCATATAACTGCATAGCTTGTAGACAATTATTAATCCCCAAAACTGCTGTATTGTATTCCTGAATTTTCTCCTCAACCTGATTTAACAAACGTTGATTATTAGCAATTTTTTCCTCAGCTTCCTGTTGTAAACTCTTCTCTAAATAAGCACGCGCTTGGGGATAAAGTTGTAAAATCTCATCAGCTTGTTTTTCCCCCATTGGTAACAACTGAGTCTTAATAGTTTGGTTGATAGTTTGACGGAAAGATTGACGAATAGTGTAAGAAACTTTCGGTTCAAAATCTAATTTCAACAATTGTCTAATTGCAGGTTGAGCTTCTATCACACTTTCTGCACCATAAGATTGAGAAGTTTGTTCTAACACTTGTCGAAATTGATAAATCGAAAATGTCCCTTCATTATAAAATCTAGGACTTTCTTTCACAAATCTATCACATTCCACCCTAGCAGCAGTTACCAAAGCTTGAGTAATTAATTTCTCTACCTCTTTAACTTGTAATTCAATTCCCCCATCATTACCCAACAAACGATACAATTGACGGTAATATTCTGATTTTCTAATCTTCTCCATTAACTGTTGGAATAAATTACCAATCACCTGTTCACAAGACTCAGTTAAAATATCCTCCAACTGATTTGATAAATAATAGAAAGCTTCCACCAAAATCGCTAATAAAGGTGCGGTTGCATTTCTGGGATGACTCAAAGTTGCACGACGATAAGCATCAGCGACGGAAAAGGTATCTAATAACTCATCTAAACGACGAATCATTTTTGATTGTAATTGTCGAAAATCATTTTCAAATTCCTCACAATGATTATTAATGATTTGATTGACTTCTTCATTGATATGTTGATTGAAATATCTACCAACCTGTTGGAGTTGCTGATTTAATTTTTGCAACTCATATTCTTTCATACTTTCAATTTCTCGCGGTTGACTATCTAAATCTCGTTGGATAGTTTGATAGTGTTTTTCTAGTTTGATGCAAATATCTCCTAAGTCATCCGCAAGATTTTTAAATAACTGAGGACGTTTTTCTTTTGTCAAATACCGGGTAACTGCATTGCGAAATTCCTCAATTCCGCTATCTTGAATCAATTGTTTAATTAACGGTGTTCCCTGTTCATTTAAAATTCTCACATAGTTTTGATTAGGACTTTCAAAACCGTTAATAGAAATGCGAAATTGACTAGGAGAAAGTTTACCAGAACTCACACAATAATTATTGAAAGCATAAACAAATTGAGGTGTTTCTTCTTTCCCATCTAAACCTTTGACACTTTCTGCAAAAATCGAATCTAAACCAAATCTATCTAGTTGACTGGTTTGTTTTAGGAGACTTCCATAAAAACCTAACAAACCACTGGTTTTATAAACTCTTTGACTATCCCGAAATTGTCCATTAATTAAATCTTCTAATCTTTGTCGCAGTTGGTTATTGTACCAAGTTTCATCAATGCGGTTAAAAATATAAAAAACCCTGTCTCTAATACCTGCATTTTCCCGCATGGTTTCCAAAAGTTCTGTTTCTTCTTTTGTCATATCTCCTGCGGATGCAGGTTTGAGAACACAGACTACTGCGGATGTATCTGGATGTTGAATTTTTGCATAAGTTAATTGTGCATCTTTCGCTACTGGTGCATCAATTCCTGGTGTGTCAATAATAATATTACCATCTTCTAAAAGCGGATGATGACAATAATATTCAATCCGTTTTAAAACCGCGCTATTACTACCTCGTCTTGCATATCCCGCAGCTTCTTTGAGGTTAGAAAAGTTAAATTGTTCCATTGAATAAGTAGCATTATTCAAAGTATTGATTCTCTCCCGATTTGCTACATATCCATCTAATAATAAAGTTAATGCTTTAGCTAGTTTTGCACGTTCTGATTTACTTTCTCCCCCTTCTTTTTGAATAATCATATCACACCCTTGATGCAATAAATCAATTACATCTTGTTTGTTGATATTTTCAACAGTATTGAATCCCAATTGTTGACATAAAAAAATCGCTTGTTCTCTGATTTCTGCTTCACTCAAAAAAGTTAAAACTACCCTTTCTTCATTTGCAGACGCATATTCAATTTTACATTCTGTTCCTGTTGCGTGTCCTTCTGCACTATATAATAATTCTCTTTCCAAAAGTGCATTAATTAACATTGATTTCCCAGCACTAAAAGCACCTGCAAAGACAATTTCAAACCTGGGAGAAATTGCTTTATCTAAGGATATCTGCACAGATGTGATATCTTGAGAACGCAAAGCAGGTTCTTGATGTAGTAGTTGCAGAATCATCTCAACTTGTGTTTGCAGTTGCTGACACTGGGGCGCTAAATTTGACATGGTAAGTAGTAAATAAGTTTTATCAGTATTGTAATACTACTTATCGCAACTTGGGTAGATTTGACAGAAATACAAGTATTTTCAGGTGCGTCATACTGCAAAAATATGTAAACAATATATATAGCTGTAGACAAGTAGTTAGGACATCTATTGATAATAAAACTCTCACTACAATAAGGTTTTACTCCTGAATCCTTTGGGTTTTAGCATTACTAAAACCCTACTTACGTCCTTTGATGGCTATAGCTATAAATAAGCAAATTGGTTACCCGGTGATATATGACGCACCCTATTAATATGCTAGTTGCGTAATTCCTATCATGTCTCAATGACAATAAATAGGACGCACTATTCGGCTACAACTTGTTTTAGCTTTTCTATTTCAGATGTAGTAGGAATAATCCATTGTTCAATATTCAATTCATTTAAAATATCTTTCCCTTTGGGATTTTGATTCATTTCTAAAATAACTGAAGTCAAACTTTCCTGAATTTGAGTTGCTTTTGGCGCTAAAACAAGCTGATGAAAAACTGTTTTTTGTTCAGAAGTTGCTATATATTTCACCAGACTTTTTGTGGTTTCTCCTAATTCTTCATAGGTATCCTTATAAACAAAACCTAAAGATGCGTCATTTTCCTGATTAGCGACAGCTTTAACCACCGCTAACCAACTAGGTTTATCAATCACTTCTAAAGGTTTAATTCCTTGACTTTCCAAAGCATTTAAACCTACTTTCGTTGCTAACATACTCATCACACTCAGCAATTTAGCACCTTGAAAAGATGCAAGAGAAGGATTATTTAACTCATTGTGAGCAATAAAAACCACCTCATCATATAAATTACTGGAACGAGCTACAGAAATAAAATTGCTGTTCAACAAAGTAACGGAATCACCTGGATTAGCATAAACGATATCAGCATCATTCATTTTTTGCCGAAATTCCTGAAAATCCATTGCTAATTCAAAATGAACTGTTGCATGAAGATTAAGACTTAGATACTGTGCAAATCTAAACCAACGATCTGGTTTTTTTGCTGTATCATGGGGGCAAACCATTAAAGTTAGTTTATCCATTGTTAACTTTTCCTTAAATTAACACCATCAGATTGATTTTTGTGTTCTCTTTTCTGTTGTAATCGGTAAATTTTCTTAATTGTGATTCCTGTGACAAAAGTTCATATAAAGTATGAAAACGACTCAAATGTTTACGTAAAATTAATTCGCTTGTTGTATTTAATTTATACAAGTTTAGCAGGCATTTTGCCCGCAACACAAGACTTACAGCTATTTTCAGGTAAATAAACCACATTTTGATTTAGGTTTCGTGTCAACAATGTAGGGGTGTTCGCGAAGCGTGCTGGAAGCATCAGCATTCGGACAATTAATTATCGGTTTTTACCTAAGACTATCATCCGAATGCTTCGCCCTTACTGTGGTCTAAAGACATGAAAACTGCTGTAACAATGTGAGGATGATAAAATTTAGCTGTATAACAGCTTTAGGTCAAACCTAAAGCACCACGAGTCACACCTAATTGATTTTGTAAAAATTGATTTTGTAACTTTAATGTTTTCCACAGTTCTGAACCTGTGATTTCTCCTTGGATAAGTTGTTGATAATAATGTATGGTTTCCTGTACTTGTGCTGGTGTTTCGTTGAGAAATTCAATTCTCAAATTTTGCAAACCCAAACCTATTAATTTTTGTACGTATTCTGCCCCTGTTTGAGCAGCACCATTGTATACTGTATTTCTACATCCTGCGTCTGCTTTGAGGATGTGTTCACTACCTACCCTATCTCTAATTTTGACCTCGTGTTTTTCGCATGGTCTACCACAGTTAGTGTAGTCTGTTCCTTCAGAAAGAAAAGCACAAAAAACGCAATGTTCCATGTGGAACATAGGAATATGTTGATGTATTGTCACCTCCAAAAATTGCGGTGCATAACTGGTAATTAAATCTACGAGTTGGTTAATATTTAAATCGTAGGATGCAGTTAACCTTTCTAAATTAAACCGCTTAATAAAATAATCTGCGGTGAGAGGATTAGCAACATTTAAGGAAAAATCCCCAATACATCTTTCCCCTGCAAAATATTCTAACTGGTCGTAATTTCTAATCAAATAACCATCTGCTTGGGAATCTTTAACCTGTTTTAAAATCCAATTTTCTCCCGGTTTAGTAATGCGGGGAGGTGCTACAAAAATACTGGGGACTGGGGACTGGTGATTGGTGACTGGGTATTCTTTAAAGATTTTGACCGCTTCTCTATAATTGCGCGGATCTTCAAATTCACAGTATATTGTTTTAATATCTGCTGTTAATGCTGCTTTGAGTTGTTGAATATTTCTGACTAAAACAACCAAATTATTTTTACAATCTTCATCACAAAACCCATAACTCTCTTCAACCCTCTTTCCTTCGTGTCCTTCGCGTTCTTTGTGGTTCATTCCTCTGGAAATTATACTTAAATTTTGATTAATTAAATCCGTCCATTTTGCACTATGATTTAATTGCCAAAGTTTAGGTTTATTTCTTAACTCCTCTAATTTTGCTACTATTTGCCGACGCATTTTATTTAACTCACTCACGGGTAACATTGCATTACCAATAATCTGATTTTGCAAACTTGCTAAATGAAAAGGTGTATTTCCTAAACGTCCAAATTGTTCCTTTAATTTTTCTGATGTTAAAGGTTTAGTATGTGCTGACTGTAATAATATGTCTGATTCAACTTTGACAATATTACCAAGTTCATCATCAGCAATAGCTATTAATTTATCTCCCACTTCCCCATAGACATCTATATTAATAGGTTTGGTAAAGTTGGGATATTCACCTTCATAACTTTGACGAATTTGTTTATCTAATTCTGGGTCACTGGTTTTCCAAACTTTATCACCGATATTTATTTTATGTATGTTTAAATTATTTCTCCCAAAAGTTAAAATTACTTCTTTACCTTTGGGAATAACTTCATATATTCTTCCTCCTTCTTCTTTCGCTTCTGGGTGTCCACTATCAAACACTACCCCATCACCAGGTTTAACAGGTGCGGAAATTTTAACGGTTATTTGTTCATTTTTAATGTGAGTAACTTCTCCTAAATAAACACCGCGTTTTTTACCGAAGTTTGCATGAACCAATTCTTGATTATTTATTCCCTCAAACCAACCCGTATAAAGTCCGCGAGAAAAGGCCATTTCTAAATTATATTGGTCTTGACCTCTTGTTCCCCCTTCCCTTGTAGGGAAGGGGGTTAGGGGGTTAGGTATTTCCGCTATTTTATCTAATCCTTTTCTATAAACTTGAGTTACATTAGCAACATATTCTGCTGTTTTTAATCGTCCTTCTATTTTTAAAGAAGTCACCCCAGTTTTTACTAATTCTGGTAAAACTTCTAAACCTGCTAAATCTTGCGGACTGAGTAAATATTTTCTATTACCTAAATCTACAAATTTTCCATCTGCAATTAAATGATATGGCATTCTACAAGCTTGAGCGCATTCACCCCTATTTGCGGAACGTCCTCCTAATGCTTCGCTGGTTAAACATTGTCCAGAATATGCGACGCACAAAGCACCATGAACGAATATTTCTAAGGGTAAAATAATATTTTTTTCAGATATTTGTTGTTGAATTTTATTGATTTCTTTAATTGAACATTCTCGCGCTAAAACTACCAATTGACATCCTAAAGATTTAGCAAATTCTACCCCCGCAGCACTGGTAATAGTCATCTGGGTTGATGCGTGAATGGGAAAGTCTGGGGAAAGATGACGAATTAAACGACAAATACCCACATCTTGCACAATAACAGCATCAACACCAGCAGAAATGATGTTTTTGAGGTATTGCTCTGCTTCTGTCAGTTCTGAGGGGAAAATTAGGGTGTTTAAGGTGATATAACCTTTGACTCCCCGTAGGTGTAGAAATTCCATTAATTCGGGTAAGTCTGCAATGGTGAAATTATCTGCTCTCATTCTGGCATTAAATTTCTCTAAACCAAAATAAATTGCATCTGCACCATTTTCGACTGCTGCAGTTGCACATTCCCAGTTACCCGCAGGTGCTAAGAGTTCGGGGAGTTTGATTTTTGTGGTGGTTGTCATTTTGCGTAGTTTGATTTTATTGTGAATTTATTGATTATATCTAAATTGGGGTATGGTTGGGGGTAGATGAAAATCCTCGGCTTCTTTTTTAATCATCTCAATAAATTATTAATCTATTTGATAATTCGGGGATCTGGATTTATCTAAGATTATAAAATTTGATGAATACTGTCAACGACTGGTTCAATACTGCATCACCAACCATCAATTCATCTATAGGCCAGCGATTTCCTAACCCAAAGGTAGGATCTATATCTGCTTCATGAGCAATTTTATTTCTACGATACACGATAGAATTTAATGAGAAATTAAATCCCGAACACGCTGAATACTAATCCGAAATTGATCAAGTGCTGACTGCATAACTCGATGATAAGGCAATAATTTTATCTGCTAAATTGGAAAACGTTGTTTTAAATTCTTGTTGCTTTCTTTGATTAGCTTCTAATACTCTACCATACTGTTTTAACTGTTCAGATGTTAAAGCATAAATAGATGTAGAATGTTCTTGAGATAGGGCAATTAGACTATTGAAATTAGATATTTTTGTCATGGTCAAATTAACATTCATTCCCTGTTCAGCATATTAGGCAACAACAAATTATTTATTTCTAGAATTGGTTTTAACTTATGATTAACTGTATTTTCAATTTTTTCTATCCATATTTGAAATGCTGTGGTTTCTTTACCCCTAATAATTCTATAGTTTTGAACTATAGTTCCTAAAAATTTCAATCTAAATTCAGGAAATGGATAATTAGCTTCCTTTAATATAGGATTTTCACTTGCTTTTCTTGCCCAGGCACACCATTTTGGTAAAATTCTAGCTAGAGAATCTATAGCCATAACTGAAAAGAAATCGGCAGTTGTGGGAACTAAGAAAAAATCGCTAATCATTAATAAATTTTGATTGATAGATCCTAAACTGGGACTCATATCAATTAAAATGTAGTCAGCGTTAAATTTACTCGCAGTCTCTTCTAATAAATCATAAATTGCACCTGGTAAATTTTTTAGTGTTTGAATTGAACCACTAAGTTCTTGGGCAATTCCTAACGTTACTTCATATTCACCAAAACCCACATGACCTGGTAATAAAAATAATCCTTCTTGTCCTTGTATGGGTATACAATCTACAGCTTCAATAGCTCTTGGTTGAGATTCAAAAGCAGGTGCTAAACCTGTTTTAATATTAGAATGTGTATTGTAGATATTTTCTATTCTTGCTTCGTCTTCTTCTGTTTCTTCTTTTAAAGCCATCCCTGTCAGATTACATTGAGGATCTGTATCCACAAGTATTACTCTCTTGCCTTTTGCAGCAAGCATCCAACCTAAATTAAAGGTAGTGGTGGTTTTGCTAACACCACCTTTATGATTAAATAAGGCGATTTTCTGAACCATTGTAATTATTTTGGTAAATGTCTCATTGGAAAATCTGTATTACTTAGTATAGCCTAAGTAAATTATTTCTAACTTAATACGCTCACAACATTTGTAATAATTGAACCCGTATCTATTTCTGTTATTAAACTAAATCAAAACACTATTAACCAGCACTGGTTAAACTATATCAATACTAAAAGAAAGCCTGAAAATCAGGTTTAATTTAGCAAATAACCAATTCTGGCTTGACTATATTTATTCTTTTAAAAATGGCTCAGGTCGGATTTGAACCAACGACCCCAGGCTTATGAGTCCCGTGCTCTAACCAACTGAGCTACTGAGCCAAACGTTTCATCAACATTAATTAATATAGCACACTATTTTGGCTGTGGCAATGACCAAAACAAATTTTTTGCCAAATTTTTTCTTCCATATAGCCGTAGACAGAGTAGTTAGGACATCAATATAATAATGAACCTCTTACTACAAAACGTTTGTACTCCTGCCTCCTGCCTCCTGCCTCCTGCTATATTTCCAAAATAAAAGAGGGAGTCAAACTCCCTCCACAAACAAGACAATTACTAAATTAACCAGCAGCCAAGTATTTACAGGCGTGCCTGTGTCCGTGATGGCAAGAAAGCAATGGGGTTAACTGCGCCCTTACCTGCGGGGTGAACTTCAAAGTGGATGTGGGGACCTGTGCTAAAACCAGTGCTACCCATCGCTGCAATGGTTTGTCCTTGTTCCACTTCTTGACCTACTTGCACTAAAATCCGGCTGTTGTGAGCATAGCGGGTCAAGCTGCCATCAGCATGGCGGATATCAACTAACAGTCCATAACCACCGTTGTTCCAACCTGCTCTTTCTACCCTACCGGCAGACGAGGCGTAAATTGGTGTACCCACGCCGTTAGCAATATCAATACCTCTGTGCATTCTACCCCAGCGCCAGCCATAGCCAGAGGTAAGCACACCCTTGGCAGGCCAAATATGCGCGTTGGAAGAGGAAGGCTCTGTAGTTTCTTCAACAGATTTGGGCAGATATAAATCTACTGCTGCCAAAGGTGGTAAAGCTGGGGATACTCTGGTTCCGCGCAAGTTACCCAAGGAGTCACTAGAGTTGACACCAGCGGTAGGTACGTTTAACCTAATGCTAGAAGAACTACCAGAGGAGTTACCAGGTAAAGCTGTTTGCCTTGATATGAATTGGGGGTTAATTGGCTCGTTATTGGGTCGAGCCGCACTTATTAAGGGCTTAATCGGTGGTTGACTATAGCCTGGTTGTATGGGCTTGGGTACAGAAATTGATACCGCATTCAGTTGAGCATTAACTGGAAAATTTGTTTGATTATTGGCTTTCTCCACCACAACGGGGACTGGTGTATTTTCAGTTTCATCCACGTTAGCCACAGTTACACCAGACTTTTGAGCGCGGTATTTTTCCCTTAGTCTTTCAATTTCGGCTTGCAAGCTGCGGATACGCTCAGGACCTTTGAGCTTTGCTGTTTTTTCAGGTAGTTGTTGCTCTGTTTGTGTTTCTGTCGCAATATCCAGTTGTGAATTATCACCCCCCACTGCCAAGGAATTAGGAGCAGTGAATTCAGTTTCTGGGGTTGGCGGCAGTTGATTCCCAGCTACAGGTACGGGAATGGCAAAACTGTTATTGTTGCTTTCCACTGGTGACTGTTTGACTACAGGTACGGGAATGGCAACACTGTTATTGTTGCTTTCCACTGGTGACTGTGGAATCAGAGGTAGATTAGCTTCTGGATCAGGTTTACTCAGCGGAGAAACAGCAAGTTTGGGATTGCTGCTAGGCCGGATGAAAGTAGGAATGATTGCTACAGTTGGCTGAGTGTAACTGGTACGCTCTGCTTTAGCTGTGGGAATAATCAGTTTTTGACTGATTTGCAGCTGGTTGGGATCATCGAGATTATTAGCTTTGATGATATCGGAAACAGAAGTCCCGTAATTATCAGCAATCTCGGCTAATGTGTCTCCGGGTTTAACTTCGTAGGTTGTCGTTGCTAATTGCGCGACAACTGCGGGTGCGGGTGCAGGTGTCAATGCTTTCTGCACTGGCGCACTTGTTTGTTTATCCTGTTTTAACCTGGATATCAGGTCGGCTTGGTGAGCATCTATCACCTGTGACGACTGTACTGGCAAACTGTTATCAGCTACAGTTGTTGGTTGTGCTACGTCAATACCAGTTTCTGAGAACTTATTGGTCTCATCAGGCCGCAACTGGGCAAGACTATTTCTTAAACGGTTGGATTTTTCCTGTAAGCGATTGAGTGCGAACTCTTGCTGCGCTTTTAGTTGTGCATTAACATCATTGCTAACTGGGTTTGCTGATTCTACTATTACGACTGGGGATAGAGAATCAGCAACACCCTGATTTTGAGAAAATTGCGATTCTGTCTGGGACAGTGGTTTTTCTGTTTGTAACCGAGATTGAACTGAGTTGTTATTCAATCCCTGCTCTACTTGGGGTTGCAAGTAGATAGCATTTTTGTTAGCTTCTGATGTTTGAATTTGTACAGCCATTTCCTTGGCTGCAACTGGCCATTTAGCTTCAAGCCCAGGCATTTGCGAAACTGCTGTTGGTTCCCCGACAATGACAGGATTTTCAGGCACGCTCGCTGAAGGGACGGCTTGGGACTCCAGCTTTGTGGCCGCAAATTTTATCTCAGTGTCAGAAGCAGCAGGAATTGTTGAGGCTGCTTTTTGACTGCCAACAGGCGCGGCTGCTTGGGCTTGATCGCTTTGTCGAGTCACCAAAAGGCTGGTTGCGCCCATTGAGATTGCCAAGCCAATCATCGCGGCTTGGGTTCCCGCCCGGCGGTTTGTTTTGTGAATTGTCTCATTTGACGGCTCGATCAGGACACCATCGCTGTTGGGAGTATTGTTTAACACAGCCTTTACTCTCTTTTTCAATGCTCGTTTCAAAGACGACCTCCTATGATCACGCTTCGCTTAACTGATCTTGATTTTTCTGTTGGATATTAATCCATAATTTGAGATCACATCAAACGATAGATCAAGATCACATTTACCAGAGATACTTAGGCAAGATTAACCTGCTTCTCTGATTTAGACAAGTTCACACTTGTTAGTCAACCTTAAGATTTTTGCGTTGAATTGTCTGTTTTCACTCCTCACAAAACCCAGGATTTTTCGCTCTTGACAGTTATGCCTGATGCTCATGCTTTCAAAGCGGGGACTGGACAAATCTGATAGCTTTGATCACGTCCACTATCGCTGTTAGCATTTGCTCTGCTGCAACTTTCAAAAAAACGATGTTCCTGCTGTAGATATTTTCTAAGTTTTTTTATCTAATCAGTCTTATCAACAGGAGACTTTACGGCTTTTATTTCCTAAAAAACAACCGTACAAATCCGCCGCAGTTTCTGATATGGTCGATTGTATTTCATAATACAAATAGCTAAGATGCTTGACAGTAAATGCTTTGATGATTTTACCTCTGACAGAGATAAAATTTCAATTCACTAAAATCTATCATTGTCTCTTGGTTTGGAATCAAAGTTTCTATACAAATTTCTTATATGACTATCTTTGGACTCAGCAATTTTTTTTATCTAGGTTGATTTAGTATATAAATGTTGTTACATCTAAATCTTGTCTCAGCAATAATACTTAAACAGTTAAGTGGAGAATTTGCTTCTTTCCTAACTGATTCAGTCTTTATAAGTAAAACCTAGCTAACTATTGTAGATACCCTAACTGTCGTCGGCATTCAAACAAGCCAATAGCCACACTTACGGATAGATTCAAGCTGCGAACGCCGGGTTCGTGCATGGGTATGTAGAGGGTAGAGTGACAGACATTGAGAACATCTGGCGGTAAACCTGTGGTTTCACTGCCAAACAATAACCAATCATCGGTTTGATACTGGTAGTTAATATAGTTAAAACTGCCACGAACGCTAAACCCTAACAATCTGCCTCCACGCTGTTGATGGATGATTTGGAATGCTTCTGGGGATTCGTGATAGTGCAGTTTGACGTAAGGCCAGTAATCTAAACCTGCTCTTTTGAGGTAGCGATCGCTAATTTCAAACCCTAATGGACCGACCAAATGCAATTCTGTCCCTGTAGCGGCACAAGTACGGGCAATATTGCCTGTATTTGGAGGAATTTGCGGGTTAACTAAAACTACCTGGGGCATAAGACAAGTCAAAAGTTAAAAGTTAAAAGTCAAAATCCAGTAGAAACCAAGGAAGATACTGGGGTTTATGAGTATATCAGAGAAAATATACCGAAAAACACATATAGACGATATATAGGTTTTGTTAATAGGCATTAACCACTAGGGACACATTAGATTTTTAAAACAAATAAGGTCAAGGAGGCAGGAGAATTTTAGATTTTAGATTTTAGATTTTAGATTTTAGATTTTAGATTTTAGATTTTAGATTGGAGTCAACAAAAACAATCCAAAATCCAAAATCCAAAATTGTCTCCCCAGTCACCACTAGGTGACGACAGAAGAACACAATAATTTGCTTTCTAGTTCTTGTTCCCGTTCTTGGGTGGCAATGATGGCTTGTTTAATGACTTGCTGGGCATCGACACCAAGTTTGTGTAACTGTAACCATTGTTGGGCTTCGTTGCCTTCACGGAGAATTTTCTGTAAGGGAGACAGGAAACAACCGAAGCCTTGTTGTTTGGCTATGCCCCAAACTTCTTGATATAGCTGGTTAATCCAATCTCTGGCGAGTATGGTACTACCATCTTGCCAATGTTGCAATTGGGCATCAAGACTGGATGTGGCTGCTGCCATTTCATTTTTAGCGGTTATATTAATTAGTTCTTCAGGTGAGAAACTGCTTTGGGTTAAGGGGTCAATATTGGGGTTGTCAATGATTTGCAATAACCGCGCTTCTAATAAGGCTGTAATTGCTAATAAGAAAATAGGATCTGTGACTAAATCACAAATTCGCAATTCTAAGCGATTTAAATCATAAGGACGGCGATCGCCATTTGGTCTAACTGATGTCCACAAATGTCGGACATTTTGCATTGTTCTAGCTTTTAACTGTGCTTCCACCCATTGAATATGATGGTCATGACTGGCAAATAGAGGTACATGACTGGGAGTTTGGGGGAAGAGTCCCCAACGGGTAGAATGATAACCTGTGGCTTTACCATCTAAAAATGGTGATGAGGCGCTTAGGGCAAGGAAAAGTGGCGCTTCTATACGGATAATCCGACAGGCACGCATTAATATTTCTGGATCGGGAATGCCAATATTAATATGTACGCTGGCGGTGACAACTTTTGTCCCGTAGGTTTGCTCAATGTAGTCATGATAAGGGTTAGTGAGGTCAGAACGGTAAAAGCGATCGCTTCTTCCCAAGGACAGGGTACTCCCTGGTATCAATGTGTAATTGTTTAACCGCTGCAAATATTTCCGTAACTGCTGACGTGGGCGCAATAAACCACACAATTGATTTTCGTAACTGGTGGAAGCTTTAGTGATGTATTCTACGTTGCGGCTATCTGGCTCTCGCATAAATCCCTGTAAATCCGCAACAATTTGGTCGGAGAGACCAACTATTTCACCTTGAGGTGTGCCAGTATACATCTCAATTTCAAAGCCTTTCGTTAAGACCACTTTATTTTGCTCCTTGGCTCTCCTAATTTTGATAAATTGTATCAAATTTAACGATTTTTTGCATCTGGGGATTGGGGATTGGGGATTGGGGATTGGTGATTGGTGATTGGTGATTGGGTAGTAATTTATAATTACGAATTACTTATTACCTATTACCCAATTATGAATTACTCATTATTTTTGCTCTTGCAGAATTGATTGTTGCATCAGATAAATCACATAATGCTGCTAAGGAAATTCTGCCTTCATTTAATAAGGAAGTTACCCTAGTTGATGCTGCTTCTGATATGCGCTTACCGCTACGAATTTGAATTTTAAATTTGTCAGCTATACCATCGAAAATCACCAAAAGAGATATATTTTTCCAAATAATTTGTGTAGGTTGAATCACCTTAAAAGCAGTGACTATTTTTCCTGCTTCTGGTACATGAAATGTTAATCCTGAGTTTTGAATAATCTGCTGTATTCTTTCCAAAGGTAAAATAGAGATATCAATATTTATATGTTCTATTTTCACCAAGTTGGCTAAATCAGGTAATTTCATAGAGACATCATTATTTAAATCTTCGTTTTTACAGGTAAGTTTACCTTCTAAAAAATCGGTAACTGCATAAATTTCCACTGTATAAGCCGGCAGTGGTACTGTACCTTTTTCATAAAATAATTGTCCTTCTGGGGTAACGGTAATAGGTGATTTCAATGCCAAAGTTTGTAATGATTGAAGTGTGGAAATTGTACTGTGAACAAATACAGGATCAAGTCCCAGGATAGATGCTAATTCATCTCCTGTTGGTGGGGGTTCAAATTCCAGTCCAGCACGGATGATAAACTCTTCCATGACATTAAATGGACGTGGTTCTTTAACTGTTAATTCTAAGGTATTTTTACGCAAACTATAGCGAAATTGACGGGCTGCAAAAACTGATAATTGGGGATTTTCTGTTTCAATTTCGGTAACTATATTTTTGAGATGCGGATCAATATTTCTATCAACAGAACCAGGAAACATCAATAAAACCTCCATGACGAGTGGCGAGATTTGCTACTTCTGAATACATTCGACCAACTTTACCAGAGTTGCTGGTAAATAAATCGTGACAACCAACAATTACTAATAATTCTTGAGCGCGAGAAAAAGCGACGTTTACCCTTTCTGGTTTTTTAGCAAATCCCACATCTCCTAAAGGATTATTCCGCACCATACTCACAATTACAACTGGTCTTTCCATACCTTGAAATCTATCAACTGTACCTGTTCTAATGTGCAAGGATGGAAAAAGTTCCGGTTGTAAACGTTCATCTATTTTTCGCAGTTGAGCGCCATAAAATGTAATAACTGCTATTTCTTTTTTAGGTTCACCATTAGCAACTCTAGAACGCCAAGCATTTTCAAAATCTTGACAGATTTTTTCAATGACATCTACTTCTTGGGGATTAAAAAATGATGTTCCTAATTTTTCTTCTGCAAATTCATCTTCTCTAGGCGTTGTCACCCACAGTAAATGATGTTCTGGTTTAATGATTTCACCTGCTAAATTATGGGCGCGTTTGCTATCTGGTTCTAAAATGCCACATTCT
Organism: Sphaerospermopsis sp. LEGE 00249; assembly: GCF_014299995.1. Classification (NCBI taxonomy): domain Bacteria; kingdom Bacillati; phylum Cyanobacteriota; class Cyanophyceae; order Nostocales; family Aphanizomenonaceae; genus Sphaerospermopsis; species Sphaerospermopsis sp. LEGE 00249. The sequence continues at coordinate 23,387 of NZ_JACJUZ010000021.1, forward strand.
AATTTACCATCATAAAACTGATTGATTGCTCCCATAATATTGGGGTGCATTCGATATTGGGTATTGAGCATTTGTTTAATGCTATTATCGGCATTTTCAAACTGAAATTTAAATAAGGATTCTTCGAGAAATCCCATTTCTTCTCTAGAATGTCCCATTGTTTCTGCGACTTCTTCTATTGTGTCAATTTCTAGCATTGGTGGTAGTTGTCGGTGATCTCCTACCATGACTAATTTTTTGGCTTTCAATGCGGGGATAACTAATTCTGGAGGTGTACATTTACTTACTTCATCAATAATGACAACATCAAAATATTTAAATTCTTCCGAGAAGTTGTAATTTGCAGCTTGCACGCAGGTGATACCAACGACGTTAGCGTTATCTAAATAAATTTGTCTTAAATCGTTACTATCTCTTTCTGAAGGTTGACGTAGTTTGGTAATCCAATCTTGGACAAAGTTTTGATATTTCCGCAAATAATCTTCTTCATTTTGTAGTTGTTGTTGCCAAAGATCAAATTGTTGTTTTATCTGCTGCAAAAATTCCAAATTCAAGAAATCTGTTTCTGTGGTTTTGGGCTGAGGTTTAAATTGATCAGGTATTTGTTGCCAAGTCATCTCGCAGCAATTTTTTTCTATGATTAAATCATTGGAGATATGGGATTTTAATTTTTCTTCTATTTCATTTAATTTAATTTTTGCTTTTTCAAGTTTTTGTAAAGAGTTTTTGCTGGTTTTATTTATTTTTACTAGTTCCTCTTTTAAAGATTCTTGAATATTCTCGAATACTGAGAAAGCATCTAAGGAGGAATTTAAATCATCCAGATGAGTTATGCAAGTTTCCCAAAGCTGCACTTGTTTCTCAAATTCCTGATGCTGTTCCCAAATATTTGCTTGTTTTGCTAAATATTGTTGTGTGAGATTTCGTAATTTTACAGGTAGCTGTGGTTGTTTATTCAGCTGTTCCAAAATTTTTACAACTCTTTCCAGCAGTAAATTAGCATCTTGACTGGCTTTTTCTACCTGAGTTTGAGTTGCTAATATTTGTTCTTGGGTAATTTGATTATTTGGAGGTTGATTTAACTGTTGTTGTTTGTGCAAATTATTAAGTTGTTTCTCTGCTTCTGTTTTTAATTTGAGAACACATTGACGAGCATTAGCAAGAATTGTATCTAATAATTCTTGGGTAATTCTAGTTAAAGTAGAATCCAGGTTATTTAATTCATAAGATGCACTGTAGGTTTGTTGCAGTTGAATTAAAAAACTCTGGGCATTTTCAACTAATAATTGACGTTGTTTTGTAGTGAGTAATTGATACTTTTGAAACTGTTGATATGTTGCTTGCCATTTTTGGCGATCGCTCTTTTCCAAGAATAAGAGAATTTGACTAAAATTTTGCTGCATAAAATAGCTAAAATTATGCTTTTTACCCCTTCTGTCACTAAAATTACCATCAATTTCATAAGACAATGCTTTGATTAGTAATTCCCATTCTGGTAATTTAATTTGGTAATTATTTGGTAAGATTGGCAAGTTTAAGTTTTTAGCAAACATCAATAAACCCAGTGGTAAATGCAGCATTTCTTCAGTCAATAATAAATCAGATTGCTGGCAATTTTTCAAAACTTGGTAAAGGTGGGAATATGCTGTAGTTTTCCACTCTTTAACTGCTGCGATAATATAATCAATTTCTCGTTTACGGTTTTCCCAATTTTGAATAGTTGGTTGTAGCTTTTGATCCTGATTAATAGACTTTTGATACTCTGTTTGTAACTGATGTAAATAGGCTGATTTTTTTTGGAAACCCTGTACTAATTTTGCTAAGTCTGACATAGCGATAGTTGCATCATAAGCATAGGTGAATGTTGATTGAAATCCGGCAATTTCCTTGGCTATAGTTTCCCGCAACCAGACAGCTAAACCGAATGCACCACGCACAGGACAAATAACCCCCAGTTCATCGGTATACTTAATAGCTTGATTGACTTTTTCCCGAAAATCTCCTACTAGATTATTTTCTAATGTATAAGGTTGTAAACGGGGTAAAAAATCTTTAATTTCTGGATCATCCCAATTGATATTTTGTGGTTTATTGATAATATCTTTCACCCCATTAATTAAAGATTCAATTTCATTTTTATGCTCAAGCAATTCATGATATACAGTTTCTTGAGTTCTGTAAACATTCTCTAACTTTATCTTTTCATCTTTTAATTTCTTTTGTTTATGATTGACTTTTTCCACTAATTTTAAGTAATCTGTAAATCTTTTCGATGTTGTTAATAGCTGCTGAAGAATTTGTATATTTTCTCTGTGTTGATTGAGATTATTTTCACAGTCATTAGCAGTATTTTCTAACCATCTGTTAATTACTTGGTCTTCTAAAAATCCTTGTCCTTCTTCTCCAACTTTTTCAGCTTTTCCTTTTCTGACAGCGCGGATAACTGGGTTGTGAACTAAGCGACTTAAAGCATTATCAACTGCTAAATTAGCTTGGGAAGTAATTAATGTGCGACCACCACGCAAAGCTATTTGATAGCAAATTTCGGCAATTACAGTCGTTTTACCTGTTCCTGGTGGACCTTGAATCAAAACTAAATCTTCTGCGGCCATTACCTTTTCTACAGATGCTTTTTGACCTGAATTTGCAGCAGATAATAACAAATCTTGTGGTTTTAGTTTAACAGTTTTTTGAATAGGTCTGGCTTGGGAAGCGTCAAATAAGAAATCTCCTAAATATGGGTTTTGTGTCCGTCCTTGTTTTAATTGTTCTAATGCTTTTTCTTTACGCTTAATTTGTTTAATATCACCAGCAGCATCAAAAAATAAGTATCCTTTTGTTGGTATTTGATAATTTTCCGATGCTATATATTCTACTAATTCCCGCTCAAGTCTGATGTGAATAAGATTATTTCTGTGGTCAATTTTTTCAATATTTCCTAATTGACGACTAGTGCGACGAGTTATTTCAGTAGGTACAGAATCAGAAAATTTGATATCTTGATTTTTTGCCTGTTTTACCCGTTCCCAAAAGTTTTCTACATCTAAATAATTCTCTTCATCACCATCAAGGGTAGCTGAGTTAATATCAATTTTTAAGGCGATTTCTTTTTGTTGGCAGTCATATTCGGAGTGGAAAAATTTGACACAAAATTGTCTGGCTTTAGCAATACGTTCTTCAATTTTCAAAAAAGCTTTCCATGCTTGTAGTTGGTCTTCGGTGGGTATATGATTACCGCATATTGGCATTTTATTTATTTGTGCCAATCTCTTGGGAGAAATATTTATAGGCTCATAATAATTAGGAACTAACTGCAATGGTAATGGTAAAGCATAAGCGTCAATTCTTCCTCTTGATAGTGGTAATAAATAAACTGAGAGAATTTTTAAACCACCAGTACCATTTTTTTTCACTGCGGCTCTCAATCCTAAAGTTTTATTTAGTTCTTTCAATCTTTTGGGTAGTTGAAACTCACTGTCATCTGTAGCAATGGTTAAATCCCAAATTTCTTCTCCTGTATCTTTTCCCTTACCTTGACGGCGAAGATAAAATAGGCAAGTTTTTTTACCTATACATTCAAAAATCAATTCATGAGCGCGTTCTTTTTTTTCTCGAAAGTTGGAATATGATGTAACTGCTTGTTGTCCTTCAAAGCTACGAATTAAGTTATCAATTGTGGAATTTAATAAGCTATAGCCAAAGGTTTCTGAATTGTTTATTTTTACTAATTTCTGTTGCATGGATGTCCTGATTGTTTTTGATTTCACACCAAGAGGAATAAGGTTAGATATAGTTTTAAAGATGAAACTGGTGATAAACCTGACTGGCGGCTCGATGTAATAAAGAATGTCTCCAAACAAGAGATTTCATATCATCTGCATAACCACCGCCAATAACACAAGCTACTGGATAACCAGCGCTAACGCAGGTGGTTAAAACCTGCATTTCTCGTCGAAAAACTCCAGTGTCGGTGAGAGATAATTTTCCTAGTTTATCATCTATATGGGTGTCAACTCCAGCGTCATACAATACTATATCTGGCTTGATTTCTGTTAGCAAGTCTGGTAAGTAATTAGCTAAGGTTTGTAAATAAGCATCGTCTTCCATTCCTAGTGGTAATGGTACATCTAAATCACTTGTTTGTTTGGTGCTAGGGAAGTTAATTTCGCAGTGCATGGAAAATGTAAAAACGCTGTGATCATTTTCAAATATAAACGCTGTTCCATCTCCTTGATGTACGTCTAAGTCAACAATTAAAATCTTTTTAGCAAGTCCTAATTTTTGTAAAACGCGAGTAGCAATTGCTAAATCATTAAAAATACAAAAACCAGATCCATAATTAGGAAAAGCGTGATGTGTTCCACCAGCAGTATTACAAGCTAAACCTTGATTTAATGCTAATTTAGCCGTTAATATTGTTCCACCGACTGCTACACAGGTACGATTTGCTAAAGCTGGACTCCAAGGTAAACCAATGCGCCTTTGTGCTTTTGCTTCTAATGTTCCTTCGCAGTAAGCTTGTACATAACTTTTGGTGTGGACTAATTCTATTAATTCTTGCGGTGGACATTCAGGAGTGTGAAACTGTTCTGGATATGCTACCCTGTCAGCTAACAGCAATTCATGCAGTTGTCTAAATTTCGACATGGGGAAGCGATGTCCAAGCGGCAGAGGTGCAATATAATCTTGATGGTAAATAATTGGTAGATCCATTACTTAGGTGAAGTACACCAATAAATTTTGAGGTTAACTACTACTGATACTGAGGATTAAGTCTCCAAAATCAGTCTCCAGCTAGATTGTCATCAGAAAACAATTAATTTATTTATGTTTTTCAAGTAATAAAAGTCACCTTTTTTCAGGTAGAAATCGGATTTTAGTAAACATATCATCAATTATTTATCATTAATGTATCACATATTTTTGCTCGGATGATCATTATACATCAATTTCTCTGGAAAAACTTAGCGAGTTTAATTTGCTAATTGTTGATATCCTAATTTTCAGGTCAGCATTCAGCTTTTCGCTTCTAGCTATATTCCTGAGTTAACGATCATTCTCAATCTTGACTCTTGTAATTTTCATTTGTCAATTCACTATCAAATATAACTATGATGCAATGGATTATACCTCTTCTATTTATTCTAGTTGGCTTTCTGGCTGGCATAATTGGCGAAAAAGTTATTTTTAATAGAATTAAAAGCTTTGTTATTAAGCGGCAAATTCCCGGGAGTGAGATTATATTTCAATCACTGCACAGAATGACCTTTATTTGGTTTGTTTTGGCAGGTTTTTTTTGGGCTATTCTTAGTTCTCCTGTTAAACCAGGTATTGCTAATGTTCTGCAGAAAATCATTACCATAATTTTATTATATTCTGTAACTTTAGTTTTAGCTAGACTGACTGCCGGTTTTGTTAATTTATTTGTCCAACGTACCGAGGGAGTTTCTACATCCCTGCTTTCCAATTTAGCTAAAACAATTGTTTTAGTTTTGGGAACATTAATTCTTTTGCAAACTGTGGGTATTGAAATTACTCCCATAGTTACCACCTTGGGAATTGGAGGTTTAGCTGTTGGTTTAGCTCTCCAAGACACCTTAGCTAATTTATTTTCTGGTTTTTATTTAGTTATTTCTAAGCAGGTAAGAGCAGGGGATTATGTTAAATTAGATGATGGTCATCAAGGTTATGTCACAGATATTACTTGGCGAAATACCACAATCAAGGAAATTTCTAATAATGTGATTATTGTTCCTAATTCTAAGTTGGCTTCGGCAATTTTTACTAATTATCATCTACCTGCAAAAGAAATTACTTTAACTATGAATGTGGGTGTTAGTTATGATAGCGATTTGGAATTAGTGGAAAAAGTGACTATAGAAGTCGCTAAAGAAGTGATGCAGGAAATTGCACCAGAATTAATTCAGATTGAACCTTATCTAAGGTTTCACACTTTCAATGATTTTAGCATAGATTATACCCTTTATATGCGAGTCAGTGAATATTTTGACCAGCGCATTGGTAAACATTTGTTGGTGAAGAAGTTACACAAACGCTATCAACAAGAAGGTATTGAAATTCCTTTTCCAATTAGAGAAGTTTATATGCGTATCGTTTAATTTAATTTAATTACGTATAATTTTGTAGAGTTTTAGCATTGCTAAATCCGAAAAAGATGCCATTTTCATCAGATTTAGTTTATACAGTTAGATAGAGGGAACAGGGTAAAACTCTATTTTGTAAAGTGATTTAAAATTTTCTAGCAAAAAACGAGAAATAGATCATATAGTAATGTAACTCTCAACTCGGTTATGAAAGTTACAGTTAATCATAGTTAAACCTGTATGTATACAGTTAGCATTGAAACTCAAGTTCATGCCTTGCGTCCGGGCGATCGCCTGAGATATTCTGGTGTAGACTGGGATATAAAAGATTACAGCACCTACCAAGATCCTCAAGGTTATCAAACAGAGGAATGGTTGTTAGTCTCCTCCGGTGGTTCGGAATATTACTTATTGCGAGAATATGACCCCAGCGAAGAAATTAACTCTGTAACTTGGTATATTTCCAATCAATTACAGAATGTGTCTTTATATACTCCAGATTTTCCCAAAAACCCACTACAACTAACTACATTATGGAAAGAAATGCAAGCATTAAATACCCCTTATCCAGAACTAAAACTTTTCTATAAATCCTATTATTTCGATTCACAAACTGAAGGAAGTTATGATTCTGAAGGGAAAACAAAATCTCGCATTACTTGGGATTATTGGGATAAAGACCATTGTGTAAATTTAGCAATAGAAGCTTTTCCCAATCTACAATTAGATATTTACTCAACCAAAATAGTCAAGCCTGAAGAATTTCATAATATTCAAAAAGGTGTAGGTTCGGAACGCCAGCTATTGAGGTGGAAACCTGAATTAATTATTGAATTAATAATTGCGCTCATATTTTTGTCCATCGGTATATTTTTAATGATATTTGGGTAAAGTGTTTATGTCTATTTCCTTATTTATTGAAAACTATGATCATGGTATTGCCTTTTATATCAATGGAGATTTGCAATTTGATAGTGCGGATGAGGCAATTTATCATGAAAATTTAGTAATTCCTGCTCTATCTTTAGCTATCCAAAGATTTCCTGACACAGCTTTACGGGTTTTGATTTGTGGTGGTGGTGATGGATTAGCTGCTAGGGATGTACTACGTTTTGCTCAGGTAAAAAACATTGATTTAGTAGACTATAATCCAGATGTTATCGAATTAGCAAACACAGTATTTAAACCTTATAATTTAGGCAGTTTAGAACATGAAAAAGTTACAGTATACACTCAAGAAGCCTTTGGATTTGTCAGAGAATTAGTTGATAATTATTATCATGTTGTAATTTGTGATTTCACTTGTCCTAAATCGGCTGAAGATGCAAAAATCTATAGTCAGGAATGGTTTCAAGAAGTTAATCGCATTTTAATTCCTTCTGGAATAGTAGCTGTTAACGGAGTTTCACCAAATTATGATACTCACGCTTTTTGGTGTTTGTATCAAACTTTGCTATCAGTGAATTTTGCAACTAAACCCTTACAAATTCAAATTCCCTCATTTTCTAACCATGATTATGGTGATTGGGGTTTCTTTTTAGGTTCAACACAAAGAATTTTGAGGACAGAAATTGAAAACATTGATTTCCCAAATAATTTAAATTATTTAAACCGTGAAAATTTACTCCCTGTCTTTAAATTTGAACAAAAAATAGCAGCATATCGGCATCAAGTAACTATCGACACACTGGAAAACGAACGGTTATTTTATTATCTTTTGAATTATCTATCAAACCCAGAAGATATCCTATTAAATTCTGGTGAATATGTGGATTTTTTAGATATTAATGAACAGTTCAACGCCGAAATAGAAAATATTAATTCCTTAGATTTGGAATCTGTAGCTAAGTTTTGGCTAGAAAATATTTATGCTGCTCCTAATGCAGACAAAGACTTACCAAATATTAATCAATTTGTACCAGTACGTCATCCCTATCACGAACCCAAGATGACAACATATTGGTTAGATAATCTCCAAGGATTATTATCAGAAATAGACGTTAACAAATTACTCAATAGTTTACTAACTAGAGTGCAGGAATTACCACCACAAATTGCTAGTGAATTGAGGACTTTTGCTGATAAAATTAAATATAATCAGCCTTTAGGCACGTTAAACCCTAAAATGGTTGAATTGATTACTTTGTTGTCTATAACGTTGTTAATGACTAATCTAGTAGCACCAGATTCAGTATTTGCTAAAGGCTCATATTATGGTAGTCGTAGCAGTAGCAGTAGTTATAACGATGGTACTGGTGATAGTAAATGGGTAGGTTTTATATTTACTTGCTTTAGTAGTTACTGGATATATAGCATTATTAAGAGAATGCGAAATAATTAAAGATGAATATTATGAATGTTGATAATTATCACCCAACCATAGCAGAGAAAAATAACTTATCTTTAACAGTCAGAGAATTACAAGCTTCAGAAAAAACAGCTTGGAATTTGTTAGTTAAATCTACTCCCAAGGGTTGCTTTATGCAAACTACAAGTTGGGCTGATTTTAAAGAAATAGAAGGTTATAAAACTTTTCGTTATGGATTATTTTCAGAAAATAATGATTTAGTGGGTGGGTGTATTTATTATTTATACCCCCACACTAATAAAGCCAATTTATTATTTACTTCTGGTGGACCAATATTACCAGAAAATACTTCAGAAATAGGGATGCAGTTATTGTTAGAGAAAGGAGAAACTTTAGCCAGAAAACAGGGTGCAGTTGCTCTTCGTATTGAACCATTATGGCAGGAAAAACCTGATTATCTTCAAGATTTTGTTCGCGCACCTGCTGACTTATTACCCTGTGAAACTTTATTAATTGATTTAAGCCCACGTACAGATGAAATTCTAGCATCTATGAAACCTAAAGGGCGTTACAATATTCGTCTTAGTCAACGTTATGGGGTAAAAATTGAATTTAGTAATGATTCCCAAACTATTCCTTTATTTTATAATTTATTTTGGGAAACTGTCGAACGTCAAGAATTTTTTGGTGAACCCTACAGCTTTTTTATCAATCTCTGTCAAACGTTATTTAAAGAAAATATGGCAGAAATTGGTTTAGCTAGTTGGAATGGAGAAATATTAGCTGCTATTTTAGTAGTATATTGTGGTCGTACAGCAACTTATTTATATGGTGGCAGTAACTTATTACATAAAGAAGTAATGGCAAATTATGGCTTACATTGGCAAGCTATCCAAAGGGCAAAAAATCGCGGTTGCCAAGTTTATGATTTCTATGGTTTTACCCATGACACTAATCATGGTTATGCCAAATTTTCCCAGTTTAAAAGTCAATTTGGAGGTAAACCTATTAAAACAATTGGCGCTCATGATTACTTTTTTTATGACCAATTAGCAGATACATTAATTAGTTTATTGCAAAAGCTTTCAGGGGGTTACAATGAATGAAATTATTAGCAATTTTTTCACTCAAGCTGGTATTATTATTATAGAATTAGTAGTAGGATTTGGCTTATTTTGGACAGGACAATTAGCTTATCAAAAGTTATTTCGTCCCCGCTTAGAATTAAATTTAGAATTGTTTGTAAAAGATAATCCTGCGGTAGCTATTGCTTTAGTAGGTTACTATTTTGGGATTGTGATTGCTTTGGGTGGTGTTTTAGGAGAAACTGCAATTAATTGGCAAGATAAAGCGATTAATTTAGCTACCTATGGTGCAACAGCAATTATTTTTATGTTAGCTGGTGCATGGGTAGGAGATAAATTCATTTTACTTCAATTTAATTGTGAACGGGAAATTATTCAAGATAGAAATTTAGGTGCTGCTAATGTGGAGGCAGGAAATCACATTGCTAATGGTTTAATTTTAAATTCGGCTCTAGCTGGTAAAAATGGTAGTTGGTGGGTATCTTTGGTATGTTGGTTAATAGGTTTAGTGACACTGATTTTAGTCAGTTCTCTTTATCCCCGTGTGACTAAATATAATGTATTTGCGGAAATAGAAAAACGCAATAACCCCGCCGCTGGTGTAGCTTTAGCAGGGTTATTAATTGCCACTGGTAATATAGTTAGAGTGGCTTTTTATCCAGAGTTTACAAATTGGTTTGTGAGTTTTACTCAATATGGTTTAATTTTAGTATTTTGCTTGCTTTCTTTAATTGGTATTCGTTGGTTAGCAGATTTAATTTTAGTGCCTGGTGTGAAAATTTCTGATGAAATTGTGAATCAAGAAATACCTAATATGGGTGCGGGTTTAATAGAATCTTTTGCTTATATTGCTGCGTCTTTTTTAATCGCTTGGTGTTTTTAAAAATAGGTAATTGGTAATAACCCTCTTTCCTTCGTGTCTTCGTGGTTTATTATTCTGTGACTTGTGGGTAAGTCCTAAGTTTTAATCTAAATTATTTTAGCCACTAACAGATAAATAATGCCAATTATTAAGATATTCACAACTACTAAATTCTTGTGTGATTATCTGTGTTAAAAATTGCGCTTTTTGTAAATTATCCTTTTGATAATCACAGATATGAATATCAATAGTAACTTTACTTTCCTCTGGCCAAAAGTGTAACGCTATATGAGATTCAGCTAATAAAATCACTGCTGATACTCCTTGGGGTTGAAATGCAAAACTCACTTCACCGATGACAGTTAATTCAGCAGTATCAGCAGCATTTTTCAACACTTCTATAAAATCTGTTTTCTGCCAATTAAATGCTGTTTTATTTACTGGTAAGATGGCAGAAAAATGGTGTGACTTAATCACTTTTACCTCACTGTCACCTGTCACCTTTTCTAACAGGTTTAACTGTATATTTGGAAGCAAAGTCAGCAGTTTCACCTGCACTTACCATAGACCTATATAACAAGGCACTAACTTCGGCTCTGGTAGCTTGCTTGTCACCGTTTAATAATTTTACATTGGGATAGTTGACAATTACGCCATTTTCCGTCATTGCGGCGATAAATTCGCGGTGTTCGCTTCTGATAGTGGAAGCATCATTATAAATAGACAAAATATCTTTTGTAGAACCGCTAAATTTATAATTCAATCCTTTAGCTAAGGTGATTAAAACATCGAGACGTTTCAGTTTTTGTGTGGGGTTAAAGTTTCTGCTGTTAACAACTGTGAAAAAGCCCATTTCGTAAGTTTCGCGGATGGCATCATACGCCCAATAATTTTTAGGAACATCTCGAAAATTTATGGCTTTACGCACTTTACTTTTAATAAATGTCTTTTGCAAGAGGGCTGCTAGTTGGGCGCGAGTAACTGGGGCGTTAGGGCGAAATGTACCATCAGGATAGCCATCAATGATTTCCATTGCTGCCAATTCGGCGATATAATCTTTAGCCCAGTAATCTTTGGGAATATCAGAAAAGTTGACTCGAATACCTTGAGCTACACCCACTGAGCGATATTTACCCAATAACTCGTGAAGTTGAAATGTGGAGTGGTTACCGAGTTGGGTTAACTTTACCAAACTGCCAGGAATAGATAATAGGGCTGGTGCTAATTTAGGATCATAGACGGTAATGGTTTTACCTGCTAAGGCAAACTCGCCTTCACTAAAGGTTGCAGGATAAACGCTTGTTTGAGCAACGTTAGCAAAACCCGCTGCTTGGTATGGAGTAATGTCGATATTTTCGGAACTGGTGAGGAAGGTAACTTTTTGGTTTTTGAGTTCTGTGAAGTAGTCGTAGTTGATAGCTGCATCTCTGTCAACGATGCCATCTTCGTTATTATCAACACCATAAAAAACGCGAACTACGAGATTTTCGCTTGGTTTGGCTGGTAAAATCAGATTTACTGCTGTATGATCAGGTAAACAAGCAAATTCTGTGTAGCCAATAAAACGGTTTTTAGTGTCATACAATCGGACAACAATGCGATCGCCCAATTTAAAACCGTTCACAAATTTGGCTTTCTGCTTAATTTTATATTTGTAATCGCCTAAAAATCTTTCTTTGAGATATTTATCACCATATTTCCCTTTAATAGATATCCGGGCAATTACTTCTGATATTTTACCACCTGGTTGCCAGATATATAAAGTAAATCCTGACTTTTCTCTCCTGGCAGAAGCAGTAGGAGTTGATGTTTCTTCTGCTTGAGTAGTTTCTTGTGCTAAAAGCTGCTGCTGAGCATTGATTGTTGATGGGATTGTAACAGATACAGCAGATAGTTGAGATGCAGCCAAGGTAGAATGTATTGGCGACAAGGCTATGAGAGAAACTGACGCTATCAGGACTTTCCTAAAATTAGTTAATCTACTTAAAATCATAGTATTTTATTTGATATTAAATCACTACGCAAGTAAAATCTAGTAGTGATTTTGATGCTACGTGAAAGTTACAGGTGCTAGTGTACATCTTATGTAGTTTTTTCGCTCATGTTTTGTCTAGAATGCCAGGAGGATTAGCATAAAGAAACAATACTTTAGGAATCTTAACGAATGACGATTACAACCCAGAATTTACAAACCATAGAAAAACAAGTTTGGACTTGGCAAGATTATAAAATTCAATATACTGTGATGGGTACAGGTCAACCCTTGGTACTCATTCACGGTTTTGGTGCTTCTATAGGACACTGGCGCAAAAATATAGCTGTTTTAGCCAATGCTGGTTATCGGGTGTTTGCTTTAGACTTACTAGGTTTTGGTGGTTCGGACAAAGCGACCGTGAATTATAGCATGGAAGTGTGGGTAGAACTGTTAAAAGATTTTTATGATGCACACATTCAAACACCGGCTATATTTATAGGAAATTCCATTGGCGCACTGTTGAGTTTAATAATTCTCACAGAACATCCTGAAATTGCTGCTGGGGGAGTATTAATAAATTCTGCTGGTGGTTTGAGTCATCGTCCCCATGAATTAAACCCGGTTTTAAGGGTTTTCATGGCTACGTTTAACAAGTTGGTAGCTAACCCAGTCACAGGAAAATTCGTTTTTAACCGCATTCGCCAAAAATCACAAATTCGCCGCACATTGTATCAAGTATATTGCGATCGCAATGCTGTAACAGATGAACTTGTTGATTTACTTTATACACCATCTTGCGATCCAGGAGCGCAACAAGTTTTTGCTTCCATTCTCACCGCACCTCCAGGACCTGCTCCCGAAGAACTATTACCGCAGTTAAAATGGCGTTTATTAGTAATTTGGGGTGCTAATGATCCTTGGACTCCAATTACCGGCGCTAAAATTTACGAAGAGGCGGGTAACAATGGTAAAGATATTCAAATTGTGCCTATTCCTAACGCCGGTCATTGTCCCCATGATGAAGTACCAGATATTGTCAACACTGCAATTATTGACTGGTTAGCACAGAAAAACTGGAAGTCCGTAGGGTAAAACATCAAAACCATCTGGAATTGGTAATGGGTAATGGGTAATTTGTGAAGCACGTAGATTACCTTTTACTCATTCCTATGTCAACTGAGGACAATTTTTGAAAATGTATTTTATGATTTTGTTTTGTCAAAACAAAACTGGTGTGTATTTTATGATAGAGTTTAATGTAAATCATGGATACAAAAAGACAAAATTCTGCAAAAATTATCCAGATTTTTCCGCATTTGGCTATCAAGTAATTCGAGAATTAGGCAGAAACTCAGAAGGAGGACGCATTACTTATTTAGCTAATCATATCAACTCTCAAAAACAAGTAGTAATTAAGGAATTTTGTTTTGCAAATACAACTGCTGACTGGTATGGAGTGAAAGCTTATGAAAGGGAAATGCAGTTTTTACAAAGATTAAATCATCCCCGCATTCCTCGTTATATAAATTCTTTTGAAACACCAGGATGTTTCTATTTAGTCCAAGAATATAAAAATGCTCCATCATTAGGTTTGAGCCGCTGCTTTCATCCCCAAGAAATAAAGGAAATTGCTTTATCAATTTTAGATATTTTAGTTTATCTACAAGAACAAAAACCTAAAATTATTCATCGAGATATCAAGCCAGATAATATTTTATTAGACCAGCAATTACAAGCTTATTTAGTAGATTTTGGTTTAGCAAAGACACAGGATAAAAGAGCAGTTTTGAGTACATTGGTTGCTGGTACTCCGGGGTTTATTCCCCCAGAAGCAGAATTTGGATATCCTTTAACAGCAGCAGCTGATTTATATAGTTTAGGTGTAACATTAATTTGCTTGTTGACAAATATTCGGTCTGCGGATATTGGTAAATTAATGGATGATAAATGTCGCTTTAATTTTCAGGAATTACTTCCTGATATCAGTCCAAGTTTTTGTTCATGGTTAAAGAAAATGGTTGCACCAAATCGTAAATATCGTTATGCTAATGCTGCGGATGCTTTAGCAGCACTAATACCTATTCCGGTGATGGGTTCTGGTACAATATCAGATCAGATATTAGATATTTTTTGGATCGCAATAAATCAACAAAAAATTATAGCTATGCTAGGTTTAAGTGTGACGGGAATTTTATTAGGTTTAGGTTCAAATTTGATGATTTCTCAACTAGGTGATGCTGTAAATTCTAATGTCGATTTAAAGCCGAATTTAATAGAAGTGAATAGTAGTAAAAATACTAATTACTCAGTCAAGTAATTTACAATCTATAATCGTTTATTTATTACAAAAAAACATGGGTAAAAGTTATTGACTGATTCTCAACCAAGCAATTAATAGCTTATGAATGAATCTTTTGTAATTGTTCTAGGTTCCTGAAAATATTACTCTTAAAATATTACTTGCCTTGCGTTGAAATTCAAGTTCTGAAATAATATACCCATGATCAAGAAGTAAAACAGGCTTCTAGTCTGTTGACGGGCAATTGCGATGCACTGAGCTTGTCGAAGTGTCAAATATTAACCCTTTCCTAGCCATCGTTTGCGCCATTTTGAAGTTGTTTCTAAGGGACTCGTTTCTTGTTCTTGTCGCCTTCTGCTTAATATTAACTCACCAGTATCACTTAAAGAAGGATCTCGATAAGGAATAGCAGCACGAGTTTGTAAATGTTCTTTTTCGGCTACTGAAAGGGGATAAATCCCTGTAATGCGATGCACTGAGCTTGTCGAAGTGTCATTTACCCCATCGGGATATGCTCCAATAGTACCAGGAGTGCGTCTTCCTACAGGTGCGGTAGAACCTATTACCAACTTAGCCGCTAAAAGTGCAGTGCGTACAGCAGCAGCACAGGAATAAGTCGCTAATAACCCATCTCTGTGTAAACACTGCGTTAATTTTTGTATAAATTCCACAGTCCATAATTGGGGACAATGGGGTGGTGAAAAGGGATCAAGAAAAATAGCATCTGCTAAAAAACCTGATTTACCTACTTCTTGAATTAATTTTCTAGCATCACCTATCAGTAATTTGGCTTGTAAGCGATTTGTTTGACAATAGTGCTTAAATGCCAGTTCGTTTAAAATAGTTCTATACTCATCATCCCAATCATTAAATATATCCTGGCTCATCGCTGCTTTGGGAACTTCAGGATTTATTTCTAAACCAATAACTTCCACTATACAAGTAGGATTTTCTTGCCAAATTACTTCCAAAGCAGCCGCTGTATTGTATCCTAGTCCATAACAAACATCTAAAATTTTTACTATTCCCTTCTTGGCTACTTTCTGTACTTGAGTGGGAACTGCAAATTTTAGATAGCTCTCTTGTTTTGCTCCATAATTACTATGAAAAGCTTCATTAAATTCTGGAGAGAAAAAAGTAAAAGAACCATCTTTTGTCAATTGAAGTGTAAAATTATTTGTATCTGACATTTTTCTCGTTACCTCATTTCAATATTCATCATTCAGCAGTTAGGATACTGGGTGAGCGAAAATAACCTTCCTTCTGTCACCTGTTACCTGTCACCTGTCACCTATGATTAATCATCAATTTGTTGTTTCTCCCGAATGGCTATTTACCCATCTTAATGATTCCCAAGTAGTCATTATTGATTGTCGCTTTTCTTTGGCTGATCCACAATTAGGACAAAACCAATATCAAACAAGTCATATTCCAGGAGCTTACTATTTAGATTTAAATCAGGATTTATCTAGCCCTGTCGCTGAACATGGGGGAAGACATCCTTTACCTAACCCCAATGATTTAGCAGATAAATTAGCAAAAATTGGGGTAATATACCAAAAAACTTTAGTAGTCGCTTACGATGATTCACGTTTGGCTTTTGCATCTCGTTTGTGGTGGTTATTGCGTTACTTAGGACATGAACAAGTAGCTGTTTTAGATGGTGGTTTTGCTGGTTGGCAAATGGTTCGGCTTCGCTCACCACAAGAAGCTGGTTATCCTGTTACAGATGTAATTCCAGCACCTAAAATGGGAACTTTTACCCCTCATTTAAATGAAGAAAAAGTTGTAGACTATACTTATGTTAAAAATTTCAAAGATAGTCCAGATGTAGTTTTGGTAGATTCAAGAGATGGCGATCGCTATCGTGGAGAACGAGAACCAACCGATAAAATAGCTGGTCATATTCCCGGTGCTGTAAACTATCCTTGGCAAGCAGTCACCGCCGCTTCCGGTTTCTTACTTCCCCAATCAGAACAACGTCAACGATGGGAAAAAATAGCACCTACTAAAGAAATTTTAGTTTATTGTGGTTCTGGTGTAACCGCCTGTGTCAATTTACTTTCTTTAGAACTAGCTGGAATTTCCACAGCTAAACTTTATGCAGGTAGTTGGAGTGATTGGATTAGTTATTAGAAATAGAGAATAGGGAATAGGGAATAGGGAATAGGTGATTGGGGACTGGACACTAAAGAACTAGCTAGAAAAATCAATCGCTCTAATAACAACGCCAATAATAACTCCAACAATCGCTCTAACAATAGAGAATCTGAGCGCGAACAAAGATTTATCAACCGTCCTACCAGAGATAATTTAGGAAGAGAATCAATCAGGAATAATCCTTTGGGATCAATAGATTATTTTGTCAAAACAGGAGAAGTCATCCGCGAAAATAGACAGAATACTTCGACTCCGCACTTCGACTCCGCTCAGTGCAAGCTCAGTACAAGTAACAATCCTGGCAATAACCCTGGCAATAACCCCGGTAACAATTAAGTTTTGAGTGAATAATGGATCAGGAGTTTTAATTTGACTTCATTCATCTATCTTCATGGCTTTGCTTCCAGTCCTAAATCAACCAAAGCACAGGATTTGAGTGATCGCTTTACCCAAATTCAGATCAAGTTAAAAATTCCCGATTTAAATGCTGGTGATTTTTCCCATCTCACCATTACCCGTCAATTACATCAGGTTAAATTTTATGGTGAGCGACCTGTACTGAGCGGAGCCGAAGTAAGCCGAACCGCTGAATTTCCTGATCCATCCATACCTATAACGCTGATTGGTTCTAGTTTAGGTGGTTTAACATCTGCTCATTTGGCAGAACAAAACCCACAAGTGCAACGCTTAGTGTTACTAGCACCAGCTTTTGGATTTTTATCCCATTGGTTGCCCTCTTTAGGAGCAGAAAAAATCAAACGTTGGCATCAAGAACAATATTGCTTCGTTTATCACTATGGGGAAGGAAGAGAATTACCTTTAAGTTATAATTTCGTCACAGATGCTGCCAAATACCAGGAAAACTTGTTACAACGTCCCATTCCTACCCTGATTTTACATGGCAAACAAGATGAAGTTATTCCTATTCAAGCTAGTCGAGATTTTGCGCGATCGCGTCCTTGGGTAGAATTAATAGAATTGGATAGCGATCACACCTTGGCAAATGTAACTGATAAGATTTGGCAAGCCATTCGCTCATTCTGCAAACTGGGGAATGGTGACTGGTAACTGGCAACTGGTAACTGGTGACTGGTGACTGGTGACTGGTGACTGGTGACTGGGGAGAATAATATATTAGGGTTTGCTGAATAAATATAAAACCACGATAAATCAAGGGATTCAGGTGTAAAAAAGGTGAAAAAGCTGCAAGGAATAGACACTAAAACCATCAAAAACTGATCACTTTTATTTCCAAATCAGTCATTCTTGGCTACTTCTAATTCTCCCTCCTGACTCCTTGCCCTCACGATAAGACTTTTTCAGCAAACCCTACATTACTTCTTGCCTCCTGAACTCCTGACTCCTGCCTCCTGCCTCCTGAACTCCTGAACTTCCTGCCTTCTGTTCCCTGTTAATAGTTCCCTAACAACTAACAAATGATGCTTCCATTTATTCGTTCTGATTTAAACCAATTTTCTGCTTACAAACCCCACCCCAGCAGCAATACAAGCGAACCGGCAGCAACGCAATTTGATCGGCTGGATACTAATGAAAGTCCCTATGATTTGCCATCAGAGATCAAAGAAAAATTAGCTTGGACTTTTCAACAAGTCATTGAAAGCAATCGTTATCCTGATGGTGGACATGAGGCGCTCAAAGAAGCGATCGCCGAATATGTCAATGAGTCAGCTAACCTTTCATCCTCCACTTTCACCGCTGCTCATATTTCTGTAGGTAATGGTTCCGATGAACTCATACGTTCTTTATTAATCGCCACTTGTTTGGGGGGAGAAGGTTCTGTTTTAGTTGCTAACCCCACTTTTTCCATGTATGCTATTTTGGCGCAAACTCTAGGTATTCCTGTGGTGAGTGTGGGTAGAAATGAAAGCAATTTTGAAATAGATTTGAAAGCGGCACAATCAGCACTGGAAGAAACTCAAAATCCTCCAATTCGAGTGGTTTTCGTTGTTCATCCCAATTCTCCCACAGCTAATAGTTTGACTGCGGCAGAAGTAACATGGTTAAAAAGTTTACCAGAGGAAATTTTGGTAGTGATTGATGAAGCTTACTTTGAATTTAGCCAAACTACCTTAGTTGGGGAATTAGCACAGCATCCAAACTGGGTAGTGTTGCGGACTTTTTCCAAAGCTTTCCGGTTAGCAGCTATGCGAGTAGGCTATTGTGTAGGTCATCCCGATGCGATCGCTATTTTAGAAAAAGTCCGTCTTCCTTACAATCTACCCAGTTTTTCCCTTGCTTCCGCTTTAGTAGCTGTACAAAATCGTCAACTTTTGCTAAGTTCCATTCCCCAAACTCTGAGTGAACGCAGTAAACTGATCATGGCTTTATCCCCACACCCAGCATTAGAAATTACAGATAGTGACACTAACTTTATTTACCTGCGTCTGAAACCGAAGACTTCTCAACCAGTCAATGAAGCTTTAAAAATGATCAATCAAACACTCACAAATAAAGGCACTTTGATCAGATCACTGCCTGGGGGATTACGAATTACTCTAGGAACACCAGAAGAAAACTCTCGTACCTTGACGCGATTAAAAACAGCTTTAGCCAAGCTTGAATATTAACTATATTCACTATTAATAATCAAAACATTCGTCGTCTAAATCATTGCCAAGACGACGCAATATTGTCACTGTTTGCGGCAACACACCCACTAACATAGCAAAGGCAGCATCTGGCAAATCAGCAACCATTTCTGCTGGAAAATACTGTGCAAATTGTTCCAGAATTTTCTGTACTCTCTGTACAGGAACTGGATTTTCTGTAATTTGTTTGATTAAGCGAATCCATTGTCTTCTAATCAAGTAAGCCTTCTGAAGCTCTTCATGAGATTCAGGAGCTAATAAGGAGAGATTACCTATAGGTATGACAAACTGACAATCCCTGTCATAATCCCCACCTACAACTGCTCCAGGACCCGCAAATTCTGCATGATAGCGTTTCCCAACTATTAACCCGTTGCGCTTACGACTATTAACTATCAAAAATTTTCCGCTATGTAATGACGCAAGAATATCAGTGCTATGCGATCGCTCACTACCATCTCGCATGGTAGGTTTGTCCAGGAAACTAGTTTCAGAGCAATAAGTTGATACCATAGCAGCTTGATAGCGTTGGCGTTGTTCGCTATCCATGTTTTTCAAATTTTTAATGAAATTGACGGTAATAGAAGAAGCATTCCTATTTTGCACAGGCACAGAAATACTATAATATAGTATATTATCAAAAAAGTAAATCCCACCTATGTCGGTTGAAATTAGCCAGTGCTTTGCGGATATTCCCCCAGTTGTAACAGCTACTATCTAAAATTATCATTTAAAGACATTCTAAACATTTGCCATGCCCTGGGAATATGGACTTAAAAACGTCAATTGAGTAACTGTTTAATTACATCAAAGATTATGTTTGTATCATTAAAAACTGTTTACCAACCCTAAATAAATAGACGACAACAAAATTCAGTAGTGTTCAAAAATTAATAATTATATTACACATCTCCAAAATAGAATGTATTAATTTGTCATAAGTTGTAGGGGCGAAGCTTATGGGCGATAATTTAACGGAAAAATCAGACATCTAGATATCCCATAACTTCTTTTCTGGAGATGTCTATTTTATGGGATTGAGGCAGATTTGTCTTTAACTCCAGCAATTTTTTCTTAAAGTTTTTATAAGCACAAGTGTCGAATATTAAAGAAACTTAACTAGGGTTTGCTGAATAAACCAAAAAGCCTCATAAATCAAAGGTTTGAGGCTCATAAAAAAGACGGTAGGTGCTTTCGTTATTTCGTTATAGCGTATTGAGTCTGAAAAACCTTGCACTTTTCTGGGCGGACAGAAATGAAAAAATGTCTTTAATTCTCCTCCTGACTCCTGGCCCCTAACGAAAGGACTTTTTCAGCAAACCCTAACTATAGCAGCAGTCAGAAGTCAGGATATCAAGGAGTCAGGAGTCAGGTGTTTATGCAAGAAAATCTGCCGTGAGGGATAAAAGAAAAAGCTGTTCCAATTAGATTCAACTCCATGCACGCGATATCCCAACTTGAAATACAGCTGCCTGGCTTGATAATTATTTTCCAAGACATGAAGATATAAATCTTCAAATCCCCAGTCTTGGCACACTTGTTCACAACTAATCAGTAAACTGGAAGCCAAACCATACCGACGGTATTGTGGGTGAACAGCTAAATTAGACAAATAGGGATAACTCTTTTGAATATTTGTCCAACTATCACTGAAACGCACACCCAGTTCCACAGTTCCCAGTATTTGATGAGTGCCTGTGGTACTGATGTCAACAGCCACCAAACAGACGTGATGAGGTGTCATTGACGCTAGACGATACTTTAAGTCTTCATAAATACCCAAACGGAATAAAGGAAAAGCCCATCCCCATAAACCTTTTTGGGAGTGAAAACTTTCAGCAATGATTTGGGCAATCCCTGGTAAATCAGCAGATGTAGCTGCACGGATTTGGAACTGCCAAGAATTGAGGATACGTGTATCTGTAACTAACTGTTGGTGATGTGGGTGAAAAAACCAGGATTTCAAAGCTAGTTGAGGATTGAGGTTAATTTAAGGAAAGTTGGCTTGAGTATAGTTTTTGTAATTCGTCACTTGTCATTAGTCATGAGGTTATGCTGTAGTTGAGACTGTGGAAACTCACGGCGAAGCCTGTCACCGATCACGTTGTGATTGCTCAATAGACATCTCGTGGTAATTAAATGTGCATAATCCCCGAATCCCTGTAGGGACAATTCATGAATTGTCCCTACAATAATTGTCATCAGATGTCTAATTACCAAGAGGTACTTGTTTAATACTATACTTTATTTTGAAATATAGTTATTATATGTCATATTCATCACTCTAACATAACCTAGATCACAAAAAATCAGCTTTAAGTGTTAGTATCACGGATGGAATGGGAAAAATCAATATATAGTTTATACTCTTTTCTCTGGAGGACAGGGTCTGATGTAGCACCAGCAGGTTATAAAAGGAGGTGAGAAAAGAATTAGTCAGTTGAAATTTACACGGTGAATCAAAAATGACAATCCAATAAACTGTCCTGCGGAAGAGGGGCAAACTGCTGATGACAAATCCTGAAAAACAATAATTTCAATAACTTTGATTACACACTTTGGCATCTAGCTGTCATGTGTCCCAGCAATTTATTGGTCGAAATGCTTGAACCTTACCTGATTCAGAAATACCTTGATCTGAGCAGATTATTCTTTATCCGACTGCCGTTGCAGCAGGAAAGCTGTGCATGACATCACAAGCAAACAGAAACAGTAAGCCAAAAATTTTGGTTGTCGATGATGAGCCAGACAACCTAGACTTGCTTTACCGCAGTTTCTATCGTGAGTATCAGGTTTTGAGAGCTAACTCTGGACATGCAGCTCTGGAATTGCTGGAACAAGAAGGGGATATCGCTGTGATTATCTCTGATCAGCGGATGCCAATGATGAGCGGTACGGAATTTTTAAGTCTGACAGCAACTCAATACCCAGATATTATTCGGATTATTTTAACTGGCTACACTGATGTTGAAGACTTGGTGGAGGCGATTAACTCTGGCAAGGTATTTAAATATGTTACGAAACCTTGGGAAACTGAAGAACTGAAAGCCGTAGTCCGTCAAGCGTTGGATACCCATAATGTCTTGAAAGCCAGAACCCGCGAACTGACTCGGACTCTGCGGAGAGAATCCCTATTGAATACTGTCACTAATACTATTCGTAGCGCCCTAGACTATCGGCAAATTTTACAAACCATTGTTGATACAGTGGGGCATATGTTGGAGGTGGATGTTTGCCTGTTACGTCCCTTTCAAGATGAAAAATTGGCAGATGAAGGATTTATCTACCAAAAATCTACTCAAGCATCATTGCCAGACCAACAGAGATCTGCTACTGAGAACAATGATGCTTTTTCTCCACCTCTATCTAAAGACAATAACAAGTTAGCTACCGCAAATCAGGTTTCTATCACCCCATTACCTCTTTTAGCTCAGACAGTGTGGGAAATTGATGCAGTGCAAGTAATTCATAATGTGACTGGTGATGACCGCATTCAAAGTCATGAAAAACGGGCTGCTGCTTTTAAAGAAGCTAATATATGTTCTAGTTTAGTAGTGCCGCTGATTTGTCAACAAGAACTAAGAGCAGTATTAGCTTTGCACCAGTGCGATCAAATCCGTATTTGGGAAGAGGAAGAGGTAGAACTGGTATCAATTGTCGCTGATCAGGCAGCCTTAGCTTTATCTCAAGCCTATGCTTATGAACAAGTAGAAGCTTTGGCGAAGCGAGAAGGTTTAATTAATACAATTACTAGGGAGATTCGCTCTAGTCTAGACCCACAAGATATCTTTGCTGCTATCACTCAACGATTGGGACAAGCTATGCAGGTTGATGGCTGTGTTCTGTCTTTATGGACTCAGGAAGATGAATTTGTCCATTGTGTAGGTTTGTATGATAGTTCTAAACATCTGGAGAATTTTCCCCAAAATAACCTCACTAGAAATCGGCGAGCTTTAACTCAGCAGTTGTCTAGTTCCCAAGCTACGATCAGGAAAAATCCGATTTTTTTAGAAATATTGCGAACAAAAGAGCCTGTTGTAATTACGGATATAAATCACTCTCCCTCAGATGTCCAAGCATTTGACCTACCTTTGAAAATGCGACCGCGATCGCTCATGGTCGTTCCCTTATTAATTGATGGTCAATGTATTGGTAGTATTTCTCTGAGAGAAGGTGAGAAAATCCGTAAGTGGCTACCATCGGAAATTGAACTGGCTAAGGCCGTGGCCGCTCAAGCTGCGATCGCCGTCCAACAATCTCGTTTATACCAAACAACTCGTGAACAGGCGGAACGTTTAATCCAATTAGATCAACAAAAAACCGAATTTTTCCAAAATATCTCCCATGAATTTCGCACCCCTATCACCTTAATTCAAGGACCTTTAGAGTCAGCAGTCGAAAGCAGAGAAGGCTTAACCCCAGAGCAATGTGCGATCGCCCTCCGCAATTCTCGCCGTCTGTTACGATTGGTAAATCAACTACTCGATTTACAACGCTTGGATGCTGGTAAAATGCAACCGAGTTTCCGTCCTTGCAGTCTAGTTGAATTTGTGAACCAAATAGTCGATTCATTTCGTCCTTATTGTGAGCGAAAGGGACTGAGAGTAATTACGGATTTGTTTGAATGTCCAACAGTATACTTGGACATGGAAAAATTTGACAAGGTACTTTACAACCTGTTGTCCAATGCCATGAAATTTACTCCCGATGGGGGTAAAATCACTGTGAGATTATTCAATGACGGTAATGCTTGCGTCTTACAAGTTCAAGATACAGGAATTGGTATTCTTCCCGAACAAATTCCCCACCTATTTGAGCGATTCCGTCAAGCTGAAGGTTCAGAAAACCGCTCCTATGAAGGCAGTGGATTGGGTTTATCCCTGGTTAAAGAATTAGTAGAAATCCACGGTGGCGAAATCAGCGTCCAATCAGTTTATAGACAAGGTACTCAATTTAGTATTCGCCTGTTGACAGGTTCAGAGCATTTACCTCCAGAACAGGTACTAGATACACCCTGCGAATTAAATATCAGCCGCGCCAATGTAGAACTAGCGAATTTAGAACAGGTAGGATCAGCATCTGATCACAGAGAAATTATCACCAGAGATCCATCACCGAATCTACAAATTGTCGATTCTAACGGACAAATTGATACTACTGACCCATATCCTGAGCAATTAATCTTAGTGGTAGAAGATAACCCAGATATGCGAGACTATGTAGCCAATATTTTACGTCCGTACTATCAAGTAACTACCGCTCGTAATGGCTACGAAGGATATAATTTGGCACGAGAAATTCTCCCCAGCCTGATTATCACTGACTTAATGATGCCCTTAGTGACTGGATTAGAAATGATTCAGATGATTCGCACTGATGATTTGATGCGAGGTACACCTGTCATTCTCCTGACTGCAAAAGCTGATGACGAAACTCGTATTCAAGGAACAGAATATGGTGCAGATGCTTATTTAGCTAAACCATTTAATGATCGGGAACTGCTGGCAGAGGCACGCAATCTTTTAGCCTTGAAGGAAAATGAAAAACGAGTTTTGGAGCTAAACACTTACTTGACAGAATCTGTACTCAAACGCTTTTTACCCACTGCGTTAGTCCAGAAAGCCGCTGCGGGAACTTTGTCTCTAGATTTGCGCCCAGAACCGCGTTTAGTGACAGTTTTGTTTAGTGACATTGTGGGTTTTACCCAGCTATCCAATACTCTCAGATCCCGAAAAGTCGCAGAGGTGCTAAATGAATATTTGGAAACTATGACTAAAGTTGTGTTTCAGAATGGTGGTACTGTCGATAAATTTATGGGAGATGCTATCTTAGCTTTGTACGGAGCGCCAGAAGACCTCACACCCAATGAACAGGTGCGTCGTGCTATCAATACTGCCAGAGGAATGCAACAAGCCCTGGTAAATTTAAATAAGCGTTGGCTAGAACAGGGTATATTTGAAACAGATGGCCGTAAAGGTGTACAGTTTCGCTGTGGCATTCACCAAGGTACAGCAGTGGTGGGGATGTTTGGTAGTGAAGAACGTGCTGATTATACGGCTATTGGTCCTTCTGTGAATATTGCTGCTAGATTGCAAGCCGCGGCTATACCTGGTACTATCTTAGTTTCTGCTGCTGTTGCTGATTATTTGCAGGAAGAAGAAATTACTAAAGGTAGTCCCCTGGAACTGAAAGGAATAGATGAAACAGTCCTCACTTTTGTCGTGAGAACAGATTTAGATGCTTCTATAGCTAATGAGTAAAGTCAAGTTCTACTGGATATTCAAACATGAACAATGTCAAATCCAGTTTTAAACTGCATGATGAAACGATCAAATACAGACATACTGATCCACCTTGGTTTTGGACTGCTGTATTTACAGGTTCGATTTTCCTACATCTGTTCGTGTTTTGGTTACTGCGCTCCTATGAACCATTTCTACCGTGGACTCCCCGGTCGAATCAAGATTATATTGCTATTGATTTGATCGATATTCCATCTGCTGTAGAATCACAAGAATCACAACCCACAACCGTTAAACCAAAAGTTTCTTTTTCCAGTCAAAAGTCTGTTACAGCATCTTTACCAAAAACTACTCTCACCACTCCTGAAAACCGAGATGATCAGGTGATAAATTCTGATCTCAATCTTTCACAACAGGGAGAAAGCAAAAATACTGAGGTGAACCATCAACAATTAGAACCCACACCCACACCCACACCCACACCCACACCTACACCCACACCTACACCCACACCTACATTTACACATCAAGTACAATTTACTCCTAAACCTACTCCCACACAGACTATTCCATTCAATGATCTTCCCTGGAATCCTCGTCAAGAAATTAAGCTAGGAAAGGGAACTTTATTACCAAATGATATTCCTTCAGAATCACCAACTCCCACCCCAGAACCAGAAACTACACCAACTCCCACCCCAGAACCAGAAACTCCACCAACTCCCACTCCAGAAGAAACCACAACTCCAAAAGCAGGGGA
This sequence comes from Sphaerospermopsis sp. LEGE 00249, assembly GCF_014299995.1. Taxonomy (NCBI): domain Bacteria; kingdom Bacillati; phylum Cyanobacteriota; class Cyanophyceae; order Nostocales; family Aphanizomenonaceae; genus Sphaerospermopsis; species Sphaerospermopsis sp. LEGE 00249. The sequence goes on from NZ_JACJUZ010000021.1 coordinate 49,791, forward strand.
TTTACTAGCTAATATTGTGCCTATACTGAGAGATGAAATAGAACAATTAAGACAAGATGGAAAATTAAGAGTAGATGGTTTACCTGATGTACTGGCAGAATATAAAGGTTCTCCAAACAAGGAATTAGAGCTTAATTTTCTTGCAAGTGACTCTGGATTAAAAGCAGCAAATATACTAGCCAGTTTAATTATTGATAAAAACGGTAACTTTCAACAAGCAGTAATTATCAATCTCGAACCTGCGGCACTTCGCAGTGAAAAAAGTATTTATGAACAAGCATTAAATGAGATTTTTCAACAAGAAAGCTTTGTGGGTGCGTATAATCAGGATGGCTCAAAACCAGAGTTAAGCAATTTATATGTGCGGATTAGAATTGAACCGATAAATTTTCAATAAGGGCTTGCAATTTCGGGAAGGTTCTGTTATATTTAAATAGATGGAAATTCGCGGGCGTAGTTTAGTGGTAAAACTATAGCCTTCCAAGCTATTAATGCGGGTTCGATTCCCGCCGCCCGCTTTTGTTACTGTGTAAGGGTTTCACGGTTAAGTAAGTTGAAAGCACAAACTTTCTTAACTTACTTTGTTGTCTATTTTCAAAGATGAGGAGCTAAACCATAAGAATTAACAAATATAACAGGAGATAGTAAGGGTTCAGCATTGCTAAACCCCGACAAGGTTCAGGTATAAACAAACTGTGACACAACTACGATATTTAACCAAATCTACCACTAATGTAAGCTTTTGTATCTTCTTGTTGCGGATTGTTGAAAATTAATTCTGTTGGGGCGTATTCTACTAAATAGCCTGTACGTCCACCCTTTTCCGAAGTTTTAACATTAAAGAAAGCTGTTCTATCAGAAACCCGCGCAGCTTGTTGCATGTTGTGGGTAACAATCACAATCGTGTATTGTTCTTTAAGTTCGTGAATGAGTTCTTCAACCCGCAAAGTGGAAATAGGATCAAGTGCGGAACAAGGTTCATCCATGAGTATTACTTCTGGTTGCACTGCGATCGCTCTAGCAATACATAACCTTTGTTGTTGTCCACCGGAAAGAGACAAACCACTTTGGTTGAGTTTATCTTTTACTTCATCCCACAAAGCAGCTTGACGCAAACTCCGTTCTACCAATTCATCAATATTACCTCTGTAGCCGTTAATTCTCGCACCAAAAGCAATATTTTCTTTAATTGATTTAGGAAAGGGGTTTGGTCGTTGAAACACCATCCCGATGCGACGACGCACTTCTACTGGATCAATGTCAGATGCATACAAATTCTTATCATCAAAATAAACCTTGCCTTCTGCACGGAATGAGTCAATTAAATCATTCAGGCGATTATAGCAACGTAGTAATGTACTTTTACCACAACCAGAAGGACCGATAAAAGCAGTAACTTTATTTTTGGGAATATCCAACCAAATATTTTGTACAGCTAAGAAGTTACCGTAATAAATATTCAGGTTTTCTGTACGTAACACAACGTTAGCATCGTTGATTGTACTGGTGTTCATAGTCATAGATATTTTAGAGTTAGGTTGTAAAGTAGGCATAATGTTTATGAGCTTTTGTTAAGCTTTTTGCCTAGTTGCCCAGCGAGCGATAATACTTGTAATCAGAACCATCAACACCAAAATTAAAGAAGCTGCCCAAGCTAGAGACTGCCAATTTTGGAAGGGTGAAATAGCGAAGTTGTAAACTAAAACAGCTAGGGACGCGGTAGGTTTGAGTAAACCATCAGGCCAAAAAGAAGAAAAGAGTGCAGTAAACAATAATGGTGCTGTTTCTCCCGATGCTCTGGCGATCGCCAAAGTCGAACCAGTTACAATAGCTGGTAAAGCTGCTGGTACAACAACTTGTATAACTGTTTGAAAGTTAGTTGCGCCTAAACCCAAAGATGCTTGTCGTAAGTCCTGGGGGACAAGCTGTAAGGCTTCATCGGTTGTACGGACAATAATTGGCAACATTAAAATTGCTAAAGCAAACCCACCACCCAAAGCTGAGTAAGAGCCTAGATTGAGATTTGTCAATGTTAAAACCACAATCGAGTATGCAAAAACACCTGCAATAATTGAGGGAACACCACTCAAAACATTAGTAGCAAAGCGTACCCACCGAGCAATTTTACCATTACTAAATTCTGTTAAATAAATAGCTGCCAATACTCCTGTAGGAATACTGATGATAGCACCAATACCCACCATCAGCAAAGTTCCCAAAATAGCATTACCGAAACCACCGCCTTTTCTGAAAGGTGCTGGTGGTAGTTGGGTAAACACATCAAGACTGAGACTGCTGAATCCTTTAAACAATACATAAGAAAGTACAGCCAACAAAGGAAATAGCGCCAATGCTCCACATATAAACGCTACTACTGTCATCACCATGTTAAATAAAGTGCGGGGAGAAGTAGGGGAGCGAGTCAGGCTATTTTGGGGAAATAGAGAAGTCATTCTATTTTAGATTTTGGATTTTAGATTTTGGATTGACTCTACAAAAAGTCATTTTTGCTGGTATGTATAACTAGCAATCAGAAACCGAATTAGTATGAAAAAACGTGCATAATTTTAAATTTTCATCTGCACTTTTTCATGATCATTCTGATTGCTGCCGCAACTAAAATTTCTTAACTCGGAGAACAATAAACTCCGCCAGAATATTGACTAACAAGGTCAGTAAAAACAATACTAAAGCAGCGTACATCAAAGCCGAAACTTGCAGACCGCTGGCTTCAGAAAATTGATTTGCTAGTAGTGAAGAAATGGTATTAGAAGGAGCTAACAGAGAAATATTAATATTGTTAGAATTACCAATTAACATGGTGACAGCCATTGTTTCGCCCATTGCTCGGCCGAGTGCTAACATGACAGCACTGACAATACCGGAAAATGCCGCAGGAATGAGGACTTGAAAAATTGTTTCCCAACGAGTTGCACCCAGTCCTAAAGCTGCTTGACGTAAACTAGGGGGAAGGGAAATTAAAGCATCACGGGAGATAGCAGTGATAATTGGTAAAGTCATAATTGCTAAAATTACTCCTGCTGGTAACATCCCAGGTCCTGTAGGTGTAGAACTAAAAAATGGTATCCAACCTAAAGAACTGTGTAACCATTTACCCACATCATTTAAAATCGGGATTAAAACAAAAATTCCCCATACTCCATAGACAACACTAGGAATGGCAGCTAGTAATTCTACTAAAAATACTAAAACCAACCGCACCTGAGATGGGAGAAAATTCTCACTTAATAAAACCGCCGTACCCACGCCAATGGGTACAGATAACAACAAGCCAATAAAAGAACTCATCAGAGTTCCATAAATTGCTGGTAAAACTCCATAGTTATCATTAACTGGGTTCCAACTGCTTTGAACTAAAAAGCCCAACCCAAATTCTTGGATAGCAGGCCAAGCACTAGAAGCGACTTGCAACGCTATCCATAGGAGAATACCAGCGATCGCCAGAGCAAAAATCCTTGTCAACCAAATAAAGCCCCTATCTAGAGATTTATCAAGTTCCGAGCGTTGTTTAACAGCTAATGACAGATTCTGAAAATTTGTATTCATGAATACTGACTCTAGAAAGAAAATCGGAAAAAATGTGAGGGGAACCAAATAAAAGTCAAAAGTCACAAGTCAAATGCTTGCGGTGATAACCTTGGGGGTGGCTATAAATGAAATTATCATTTCGTTACCTTTTGGCATTTGATACTAAATAATCAGGGTTCCCAACTGATTGAGTAATTCAATGATTGATTATCTTGAGCATAGACGGAAGAGTGAAATTACTTACTCGCATTGGTGGAGTCACCAACAGCAATTTTATAATCAGGACTGATTTGATCAGCCGCAGCAGCTACTTTAGTAACCACATTTGCTGGTAAGGGAATATAACCTAGTTCATCAGACAGCTTTTGTCCATCAGTCAAAGCATACTCTATCGCTGCTTCCATTGCCTTCGCTTTGGCTGCATCAGGATACTTTTTATAAGCCAGAATCCAAGTATAACTGACAATGGGGTAAGAATCTGCACCTTCTGGATCAGAAATAAAGGCGCGGAGATTTTCTGGTAAAGTTACAGCTTCTAAGGTTTTAGATGTTGATTCCGCATTTGCAGTCACAAATTTACCACTTTTGTTTTCCAAAGCAGCAAATTTTAAATTGCTTTGTTTAGCGTAACCATATTCTATGTAACCAATAGCACCTTGAGTTTGTTGGATTTGGGCAGTTACACCTTCATTACCCTTACCACCAACGCCCACTGGCCATTTTACACTTTTTCCTTCACCAACTTTTTCTTTCCATTCTGGACTGATAGCACTGAGATGTTTTGTAAATACACCTGTAGTTCCACTACCATCAGCACGATGGATGACAGTTATGGGTTGGTTTGGTAACTTAGCATCAGGGTTAGCTTTGGCGATCGCTGGATCATTCCAGGTTTTGATTTTACCTAGTAGAATATCAGTATATACGGTTCGTGGTAGTTTCAGTTCAGGAACATCTGGCAGGTTATAAGCCAGGACAATGCTACCAGCAGTTACAGGCAGCATCATTACCCCTTTATCTGCTGGTATTTTGGCGATTTCCTCATCCTTCATGGCCACATCACTAGCACCAAAGTCTACAGTACCTTTGGTAAACTGTTCAACTCCAGCACCACTACCCACTGACTGATAGTTAACTTTTAAACTCGGATATTTTTTGTTCAATTCAGTAAACCAAGTTTGGTAAAGTGGAGCAGGAAAAGATGCACCAGCACCTGTCAATGTAACATCTCCACCTAAATCCAAATTTTTAGCAGGGGTAGTGGCAGCAGTATTTTGAGTATTACCTGAATTATCAGTGTTAGCAGTGTTGTTTGGGCTGGAATCTCCCCCACAAGCTGCTAAACCTAATGTCAGTGCTACTACGGAAATAGCAGTTTTGACGCGATTATTTTTAACAGAAATTTTGCGTAATAGCATTGCTGTCTAAATTTTGTAAATTGCCATAAGTAAGAGAAACGCCTCTAACATACCTCTAAATATTTAATCTCAGGTAAACAAAAGGTTAACAAACCACAAATTTTCTGTTTTCCTAATCAATTGTTGATGAAAAACTTACTCCTATAAATTCCTGCTACAAACAAATATTCTGACTTCTGACTTCTGACTTCTGACTCCTGACTCCTGAATTGATTGGTTACATTTGCGATTTTTACATATACTGGTGGTTGCTGTTAGTGTTACCTTTGGGCTATTCCCTATTGCCTGATCAATGTTTGCTGCTTCCAATCAATTATTATGGTCCATGATTGGCTTACTCCTGACAATGGGTGGCACGTTCCTAGAAGCCTATGGCACTACCTTACCTTGGAGTTGGAGTCAGCAAGGAATTAAAACCTTTTCTTTAGGTGTCAGCTATCAAGTTGGTGCAGTGCTGTTGGTAGGTTGTTTAGGAGGTAAAAATGCTGGTGCGCTTTCCCAGATTGCTTATCTAGTCATGGGATTAACATTATTGCCTGTATTTGCCGAAGGAGGTGGTATAGGATATGTTAAACTATCTCAGTTTGGCTATTTGCTCGGTTTTATTCCAGGAGCTTGGATTTGCGGATATTTTGCCTTTAAAGCCAGACCTCGTTTAGAAACCCTGGCTTTTAGTTGCCTTTGTGGTTTGTCAACGATCCACTTATGCGGTATTGCTTATTTAATGATCAGTTATCTTTTTCCCTGGAGAGGTGCAGAACATCTACCTTTAATGCAAGCAATCCTTAAATATTCCTGGTTTTCGCTCCCCGGTCAACTAGCTGTAGTCTGCGCTGTCACCATCATAGCTTATGTACTACGACATATCATGTTTTATTAATTAGGGCATTGGGCATTGGGAATAACGGTGAAATGACTAATAACTAATAACTAATAACTAATGACTCATGAGTCATGACTCATGACTAATTGACAAATTTACCATGCGTTTAAAAAATAGACTTTTTTGGATTGCTGCTTTCGTTGCTTTTGTGGTAGACCAATTAACAAAATTATGGGTAGTAAAAACCTTTGAGTTAGGAGAAACATTACCACTGCTACCAGGAATATTTCACTTTACATATCTCACCAACACAGGGGCTGCTTTTAGTATTTTAAGTGGTAAAGTAGAATGGTTGCGCTGGTTATCCTTGGGAGTGAGTTTAGTGTTGATGGCGATCGCATCCTGGGGACCAGTATTAAGTTTTTGGGAACAGTTAGGTTATGGTTTAATTTTAGGCGGAGCTATGGGTAATGGTATTGATAGATTTGCTTTAGGCTATGTCGTTGATTTTCTCGATTTTCGCCTCATCAACTTTGCAGTCTTTAATCTAGCTGATTCTTGTATTAGTATTGGTATTGTTTGCCTTTTAATTGCATCTTTCCAAAAAACACCAAATTCTCATCACAGAATACGATAACAATTGATAATTGATAATTGATAATTGATAATTGTCCATTGTCAATTTTCCCCATCCTCTCACGAACAAACCAGAGGTAAGCTGTTGTGCATTTAATTTGTATAAGTGGAACAGGCAAGATGCCTGTTCCACAAGAGTTCAGAATATTAGGATTATACAATTAAGCTGTTACACAGCTAAATTGTCAATTGTCCATTGTCAATTATTGAAATATCTCTATCGCCAATACCAGCGGTTTCTTGACATTGAAAAATCCGCTGTTTAGTGATAGAGACTATTTTTTGTTGATGCAAACTTGTAAAAAATCCCCTGATCGAACAAATAAATGTAGCGAGAGTTGTTCTTTAAGGAGTAGAAATTTGAGTTAAAAGATTCAGATTTAAGTACCAGAAGGGGCAGTTTGTTGTAAAATATTCACAGGAACTTGCTCTGGGCTAGAAAACTCTGTTACAGGAGAGCTTTCTGGAACAGGAGTCAATTGGTTGGAATTATCAGGACTTGGGTTAATTGGTGTAACTGGTACTGTGGTATTATCTACGTCGGTATTGCTCTCAATAAAATTAGTTTGTGGATTAGTTTGTGGATTAGTTTGTAGATTAGTTTCTGGTGATGAAACAGGACTCAGAAAATTCCTATCAAGTGGTATCCCACCTGGACAACGTGAGTTAAGCGGGAAACGTTGACAGAGAATTTTCATTCCTTCTGGTGACATCTTAATTTCCGCCGCTGTACCCATAGAGGAGTCACTTGATTCTACCAACAAAGATTCACTTGATTGAGCCATAGCAGCGTTACCAGTAAGCGCCAAAGTCATGGCAGTACCAATCAGGGTCAGAGATTTTCCCTTCATTCTGAAATTAACCTCAAGGTCAACGGAACACTGCGCTAATTAAATCAAACTCTTGATGGGACAAAATCAGCCTCAAGGAAGATGTAAAATTCCTTGAATAATGCTATGGGTCTTTGACAAAAGTAAAATTTAAATATTTTGTCAATTGAATAGAAGTTTTTAGGAATACACAGAGAAAGATTGTATTTGAACTTGTACCGCTGGCTTTATTGGATAAAATCAGGATTTTATGTCCAAGCAACTAATTTGTGATGTAGAAAGCAGTGACAAAAATTACAAGTTAATTTTACTTGCCAATCCATCAAAAGGTTTACTTGAATACCTTTAAATTCAGTACAGCCAATTTATTTTTGGCTTGTGAGTAAAATGGTGTAAGACTAGCATTAAAATTGCGATCCGTACGATTCTGTCTTCACCAACAGCCGTGATGTGATATAGCCGATGAGTTCCCCGCAACCGCCGCAAAAGCCACAAACCTTACTTGGTCAACTGACGCAAGCAGTAAATACAATTCAAGCCAGGGTAGATTTTTCCAAACTGGCGCTCAAGCCGAATGCCAAAGTACCGGAAATCTGGGTGCAGGATGCGGGAGCGGACAAAGCGGAAATATATCCCCTATTGGGCGATCGCTATATACTTGGTCGCAGTTCCAAATCCTGCGATATCGTCGTCCGTAACCCAGTAGTCAGCCAGATTCACCTGTCCCTATCGCGTGATTCCAGCCAAAGAACAACGGTTTTCACCATCAAAGATGAAAACTCCACCAATGGCATTTATATTGGCAAGCGCAGAGTCACATCCCTAGAACTGCGTCATGGTGACGTTTTCACCTTGGGACCCCCAGAACTTGCAGCTTCAGTGCGTTTGCAATATTTTGATCCGCCCCCCTGGTATATCAAAGCAGGAACATGGGCATTTTATGGTGTTGGGAGTGTCAGCGCCTTATTTGCCCTAGCTATTGGCTTAGAATGGACAAAATTTTCCATTAGACCCCTACCTACAGCCACCAGCGCCCCGGTAGTAATTTATGCCCGTGATGGATCCACACCACTACGAGAACCACGGAACATAGCTCACGTAGACTTAAAACAGTTATCAGAATTTGGTCCTTATTTACCTGCTGCAGTAGTCGCTTCTGAAGATAGTCGTTATTACTGGCACTTTGGAGTTGATCCTTTAGGGATTTTGCGAGCCGTATTAATCAATAGTCGTAGCGGTGACGTACAACAGGGAGCCAGTACAGTTACTCAACAACTTGCCCGCAGTTTATTCCGCGATTATGTAGGTAGACAAGATTCCTTGGGGCGGAAAGTGCGTGAAGCTATTGTCTCCCTGAAGTTAGAAACCTTTTACAGCAAAGATGAAATTTTACTGACTTACCTAAACAGAGTATTTTTAGGTGCTGATACTTCGGGTTTTGAAGATGCGGCTAAATATTACTTTGAAAAATCAGCTAAAGAATTAACATTAGCAGAAGCAGCGACCCTAGTAGCAATTTTACCTGCACCCAACGCCTTCAATTTTTGTGGAGATGGTCCAAGAAAACTGGACGCAGCAGATTACCGCAATCGTGTAATTAGGCGGATGCTGGACATGGGCAAAATTAGCGTCGAAGATGCCAACCGTGCCAGACGTTCTACAGTGCAAGTTAGTCCTAAAGTTTGCGAAAGACAAGCTCAGACAATAGCCCCTTACTTTTATAATTACGTCTTTCAAGAACTGGAATCAATATTAGGAGAAGGAGCAGCAAGAGAAGGTAACTATATCATCGAAACCCAGTTAGATCCAGCAATGCAAGCCCAAGCAGAATCAGCTCTGCGAAATTCAGTGAGTAACGCCGGGGCCAACTTGCGATTTTCCCAGGGTTCGCTTGTTACCCTAGATGCGAAAACTGGCAGCATCTTAGCAATGGTAGGGGGGACTGATTACAAAAAAAGCCAATTTAATCGGGCGGTACAAGCTCAAAGACAACCTGGTTCTACCTTCAAAATTTTTGCTTACGCTGCTGCTTTAGAGCAGGGAATACCAACATCTAGAACTTATTCTTGCGCTGCTTTGCCCTGGCAAGGCTTTACTTACAGACCCTGCCGCTCTGGTGGTGGTAGTTTAGATGTAGCCACAAGTTTGGCACTCTCAGAAAATCCCATTGCTTTAAGAATTGCCAGAGAAGTAGGATTAAATAAAGTTGTAGAAATGGCGCAGCGTTTAGGAGTCAAATCCTCACTGGAAGCTGTTCCTGGTTTAGTCTTGGGTCAAAGTGTAGTTAACGTTTTGGAGATGACCGGCGCTTTTGGTGCTATTAGTAATCGTGGTGTATGGAATCGTCCCCATGCTATTAGCAGAATTTTAGACAGCAGCGATTGTGAAGATCGCAATGATTTAAAGACCTGCCGTGTTATCTATTCCTACGACCAGGATCGAGACAGTAATAAGCGAGTGCTAAAAACAAGTATCGCCAATACAATGACTGATATGATGCAGAGGGTAGTTTCCAGTGGTACTGGTCGTGGTGCATCCATTGGACTGGGAGAAGAAGCGGGTAAAACCGGAACAACAGATAAAAACGTTGACTTATGGTTTATTGGTTTTATTCCCAGTCGGCAACTTGTAACTGGCATTTGGCTAGGAAATGACAACAATTCCCCCACATCTGGTAGCAGTGGTCAAGCTGCCCAGTTATGGGGGAATTATATGCGGAAAATCGCTAAATAAATGGGTAATTGGTAATTGGTAAAAAAGGGAACAGGGAACAGGGAACAGGGAACAGGGAACAGAAAGAAGGCAATAGGCAATAGACAAAAGTTAATATTCTCCTCCTGCTTTCTTACCCAGTCACCAGTCACCAGTCACCAGTCACCAGTTACCTGTATCCCTCCCAGGGAGTGACTTCAAGAGTGCCGTTAGATTTGAAGACTACCTGGAAATGGGCAAGAGGTTCTTTATTGTTGGGAGCAGCTTGATTTGAACCGTAGACAGATTGAAACATTTGTGGTAAAGGTGTTTCTCGAAAATAGTCAAAGGCGACTTGATTAAGTGGTTCATAGTCAGCGATGACACCAATTTTGTTAACGGCTACCCGATATCTCAATTCTCTGTTAAAGGTAGGTGTAACACTCCAGTTTTGGCGAATTGTATTATAAAGCTTTTGATTTAAGTCTTTGAGTGTACTAGAATCAGTGATTTTTTCACCGATGACATCTGGTGTTCTGGTATATCCCAACCAAGGACTAATTTCTAACACACCTTGTCTGGTAAAAACTACTCGAAATTGAGCAATGGGTTCATTGGTGACAGTGCGGTTAGCAGGATTGTAGAGTAATTTTGGCAGTGGAGTTTTTTCTATTGCATCATTGGCATTTTTGTTAACAGCTTTATAACCAACAATACTTCCATCACCAGCTACACCCAAGCGATAAACTAAATCTTCTGTAATTTCCGAACGATTCTCCCAGACAGGATGAATTTGGTTATACACTTGGCGATTCAATGCCCGTAGCTGGGAGGGGTCAGTAATTTCTGGAACTGTATTTAGAAGTGCTTCTAAATCTTTGATAATAGGTGTGGCTGAGGCTGTAGGTGATGCTTCACTGGTAGGTGTAGGTGATGCTTCACCTGTAGGTGTAGGTGAGGCTGTGGGTATTGCTGTGCTGGTTTGTTCTTCTTGCTTCGGTTCTGGTGGACGTACCTGGGGAGGAGGAATTAAGCTAAAGGCTACCGCTGCTACTGCTAAACTGGATATTCCTACAGTTGCTGGTACTGCTTGTTTTAATAAAGCTTGACTAGTACCCCCATAGCGTCTAGTGACTGGTTGTAGTTCTAGTGTTAACTCTGGTAAGGTTTGGGTATCAGCAAAAAACTGATCTACAGCTTCGACTAAATCAAACAACTGTACAGTATTCAAATCAACTTGAATAGGTGATTGTTGAACTGCGTTTGATTGAGATTGCACACCATCACCTGTAATTTCTGAATGTACAATTAACTTGTGTCTGTTGCTATCAATTTTTTGTAACTCGACTAACTCTGAGTCACCGTTGTGTGCTTGAGGGTTGGGGACATTACTTAAAAATTCTTGAGCATAGGCGCTTACCGCTCTGACTAAGTTTTCAAAAAATTCTCGCCCTCCGGTTATAGGCTGACTATAACTAGATAAATAGCATTCTGCATTCACCAATATAGATAATTCTGGACGCAGTTCTTGAAATTGGGTGGTAGGGGCGACATCACTTAACCCTTCTAAGAGCAGCGTGCAATTAGGTAAACTGTACTTACGTTGAATATTCATTCTACTTTACTCTACTTCACCGTCAAAAAGAGAAATCCAGAAACGCTGCATTCCAGCTGTACCTGTGCAGAATAGTAATTTTGCTAATAAGTCTATAGCCAGTTCATCTAATTTCTCGTCTGAGTTTAATGTTAGTAAAATAGAACGTCTGGCATTCATCCGACTTTTAAAATGCGCTCTAAACCGTTCTAGGTAATTAGCTAGTCGTAAATTTTGCTCTAGTGGAATCTGCTTTTCTGATAATTGCTGATATATCATTAGCATCTGTCGGATAACTACTGTTAACCTCCGCGCTATGTAGCAAGCAATTACTACTAAAGCTTTTGCTTCCATGATGGTGAGGGGACGGCGGTTATGCGCTCTTCTTAAAGGGTTAGAAGCACGCATTCTCCATAGATTTACTCGGTTTTTGACAATTCCTGTTAGGTCTAGTTCTTGGGCAAAAGCGAGGATGGCTTCAGAACCACCCAATTCTAAAGCTTCAATTGCCAGTAACATCAAGTCTATTTGTAATGTGGTTCTGCGGGGACAGCCCTTGGGTCCTATGGCTGGATCTGGTAATGTGTCCAGTATCATCGGCATGGACTCAGGAGTTGGATCATTCAATGACTTTACGCTTGCGGAGACATTCATGCTCTAAAATACCTTGTGTTATGCCAACAGACTGAGTGAGATGAATAAAACAACATTAAACACTATTTAAGATAGATAGCTAAACCAGAACTCAGGTTTTGTGGTTATGGATAAGCATCTCAATATATACAATACTTACTCTTGTTATACCAAGATTCCCGTATATTCTAATGAAACTTTTAAAGCATCAGTTTACTAACCTACCTAGTTTAACGGTACAAATACATCTCTAGCTTGGGTTAAATTCTTAGTTATTGTCAATGATTGACGAAACTTACAGCAATAATCTCCAAGAGATGAGATTATAGTGTACGATTTTTCAGGGGATTGGTGACTGGTGACTGGGAAAATACAAATAATTTCTCCCTGCTTCCCTATTCCCTATTTTCTATTCCCTGTTACTACTGAATAATATGGATTTAAAATCTCTGATTCGTGACATACCAGATTTTCCTAAGCCTGGAATTGTATTTCGAGATATTACAACTCTACTGCGTAATCCAGAGGGTTTGCGATACACTATTGACTTTTTAGCACAAAAATGTATTGAACTGGAAATCCCAGTTGATTGCATTGTGGGTATGGAATCACGGGGTTTCATTTTTGGCGCACCTCTGGCTTATAAATTGGGATCTGGTTTTATTCCGGTTCGCAAAAAAGGCAAGTTACCCGCAGCAGTTCACAGAATTGATTATCAACTAGAGTATGGTACAGATTGCTTGGAGGTACATCAGGATGCTTTACATCCAGGTAGCAGGGTTTTGATTGTAGATGATTTAATTGCTACGGGTGGAACTGCAAGTGCAACAGCTACTTTGGTACAGAAGATAGGCTGTGAACTTGTGGGTTTTGGGTTTATCATCGAGCTACGGGATTTGCAAGGACGCAAGTATTTACCAGATGTACCAATTATTTCTTTGGTTGAATATTAGGTGATTGGTGACTGGTGATTGGTGACTGGTGATTGGGTAGAATTAACTTATGACTAATGACTAATGACTAATGACTAACAACTAATGACTAATACAAAAATTGCTTTAGAAACTGGTCGAGATTGGCTGATTAAGCTAGTCAAAGATGAAACTTTTATTTATGTGATAAAACGGCTGCTACAGGCTTTGTTAACTATTTTTCTAGCTTCTGCATTATCGTTTTTTGTGATGAAATTGTCTCCAGGTGATTATGTAGATACGCTGAGACAAAACCCGAAGATTTCACCAGAACGGATTGAAGAAATTAGACAACAGTTTGGTTTAGATAAGTCTTGGCCTCAACAGTTTTGGTTGTGGTTGAGGCAAATTGTTATTCAGGGTGATTTTGGGACGAGTTTTGTTTATCAACGTTCTGTTTCTTCTTTGTTGTGGGAGAGAGTACCTGCGACTTTGTTGTTAGCGATCGCTTCTTTATTTATAACTTGGGCGATCGCTATTCCTCTGGGTATCCTCGCTGCGGTTAAACAAAATCGTCCCACGGACAAGATTTTACAGGTTTTAAGTTACGCTGGTCAGGGTTTTCCTAGTTTTATCACTGCCTTATTTCTATTATTCTTTGCCCAAGTCACTACCCCCTTATTTCCTGTGGGCAATATGACTAGCATTGATCACGCTGAACTAACATGGTTCGGAAAAATATTAGATATTGGTTGGCACGCGATTTTACCTTTAATTGCGTTAAGTATTACCAGTTTTGCTGGTTTACAAAGAATTATGCGTGGTCAATTATTGGATGTATTGCGGCAAGATTATATTCAAACTGCCCGTGCTAAAGGACTACCAGAAAACCGTGTTATTTATGTTCATGCTTTGCGGAATGCTATTAACCCTTTAATTACTTTGTTAGGGTTTGAATTAGCAAGTTTATTAAGTGGTGCATTTATTACAGAAAATTTCTTTAACTGGCCTGGTTTGGGTAAGTTAACTTTACAAGCTGTTTTGGCAAAAGATCAATATTTAGTTATGGCCAGTTTAGTGATGAGTGCGGTTTTATTGATTCTAGGAAATTTAATTGCTGATTTAATGTTAAAAGCTGCTGATCCAAGAATTAAATTAGAGGATTTAAATTAGTCAGGAGTCAGGAGTCGTAGGGGCGAAGCATTCGGAAAATAGGCTTTTCATAAAATTGATAATTGATCGCCCGAATGCTTCGCCCGTAAAGGAGTCAGGAGTCATTAGTTAATTCTACCCAATCACCAATCACCAATCACCAATATTATGCTTTCTCAGGTTTATTATATTATTCGGTCAAAAACAGATGGTAAATATATCACTGCAAAAATTGATGATGATAAATCAGGATATTTATTATTATTCAAAGAAGATTTTGAAGCACTCAGTTATTTAAATGCTCATGCTGCTGATTTAGCAAATCGTTTGGCGGTAGAATCTATTGCTGGTACACAAGTAGGAAGTTTATTAAAACGTTGGGATTTTGCTGGTGTGGGAGTAGTTAATGATCCTTTATTGCCGAAAATTGAGTTTTTACAACATAATTGAATAAGGACAATTCGTGAATTGTCCCTACTTTTAAAAATGTCTAATTAATCTTGATATGGGTTGTCTATTTTATCCACAAATACATTAGCAGATAACGGTAAACGACCAGGATTTAAACGGGGTTCGGCTGCATAACCGACGGGTACAACCACTGCAATACCTATATCTGGGTTATTCTCTGCACCAATCACGGCTTTAACTTTATCTTCAATCCAACCATTCATAAAACAGGTAGATAAACCCAAACTTTCCGCAGCTAATACTAAATTTGTAGCAGCTATCATGGCATCTTTAATAGCATATTCCCGACGCTTATCTCCTAAAGCTTCTTGAAATTGGGGAATAGCATTTCTAAAATAATTAACTGTTCCCTCATTCCAAGCGCCGGTGTTTAATCCTTGTTCTAAAATGGGTGTTAAATCTTGTTCACCAGCAGTTGCATCAGCAGCAAATACAAAGGTTACAGGTGCTTGAATAATTTGTTTTTGATTCCAAGATGCTTCACATAATGCAGCTTTTTGGGTTTCATCTTGAATTAAAACTATTCTCCAAGATTGGGTGTTAAAACTGCTGGGTGCTGCTACGGTTAATTCTACCAGTTGTTTAAGCATTTCTGGGGAAATGGGATCTGGTTTAAAGGTTTTGATAGAACGACGTTGTAATATAGCTGTAGGTACGTCTAATGCTTGGATTTGAGTTGTAGAAGTCATTTGATTTTAGATTTTAGATTTTGGATTTTTGATTTTGGAATTATGTCCTGTGCTTAGGGTAACGCTTTTTTGTACGGAGTTCAAATAGTAGGTTACAGGGTACAGGTGACAGGTGACAGTAACAAGAAAGAATTTTATTGTCTAAATTGCAAATAGGATAAAATGTGATTATAATTACTGCTATAATTACCCACCTGCATCTATGAGTCAGTGTCTCAACCCCGACTGTCTACAGCAAAACCCATCAGGGACTATTTTCTGTCAACGTTGTGGCAGTAAAATGATTTTGGGTGACAGATATCGCGCTGTACGTTTTATTGGTGAAGGTGGTTTTGGGAGAACTTTTCAAGCAGTAGATGAACATCGTTTAGATACTCCCTGTGTGATCAAGCAATTTTTACCCCAACAGTCGGGAAGTGCTGCTTTAGAAAAAGCGACAGAGTTGTTTAAACAGGAAGCTGTTAGACTGCGAGATTTAGGGAAACATTCACAAATTCCTGATTTATTGGCTTTCTTTCAACAGGAAGGAAGATTATATTTAATTCAAGAATTTATTGACGGTGAAAATTTGCTGGATGAGTTAACAAGAAAAGGTAAATTCAGCGAATCGGAAGTTAAACAGGTATTAATTGAATTATTGCCAGTTTTACAATTTATTCATGATAATAATGTAATTCATCGAGATATTAAACCAGAGAATATTATTAGATGTTCGCAAAATTGTAAGTTATTTTTAATTGATTTTGGTGTTTCTAAAGAAGTTGGTGGAAGTCTATTAACTAGAGTGGGAACTATTACCGGAACACCGGGTTATGCACCACCGGAACAATTTCGCGGGATGGTTTATCCTAATAGTGATATTTATAGTTTAGCTGTTACTTGTATTCGGTTATTGACGGGACATTTACAAAAAGCTGATGGTTCGGATTTATTATTTGATTCCATGAGGATGCAGTGGGTATGGAAACAATATGTTTCTGTCAGTAAGGATTTGGAAACAGTTTTAGATAAGATGTTACAGGATTTACCGATTAATCGGGTTCAGTCTGCAAATGAGGTTTTATTAGAATTAGAAAAGCAGAAATTTAACAAACCGCCAAAATTACCAGTTTCTTCTATTTCTTCCCAGCCAGTTTCACAATTTATTTCTTCACAACCAGGACTGTCTTTTACCCAAAACGAACATTTAGGAAATGGTGTAATTTTAGAAATGGTAGAAATACCTGGAGGAACATTCCTCATGGGTTCACCAAACGGGGAAGGAGATGATAGAGAAAAACCTCAGCATCAAGTTGCCGTTAGACCATTTTATATGGGGAAATACCCTGTTACTCAAGCACAATGGGAAAAAGTAGCACGTTTACCAAGAGTAAAAATTGATTTAAACCCCAAACCCTCACATTTCAAAGGTGCAAATCTTCCAGTTGAAAGAGTATCATGGCATGATGCACAGGAATTTTGTACTAGACTAAGCAAACATACAGGTAAAATATATCGCTTGCCCAGTGAAGCAGAATGGGAGTATGCTTGTAGAGCTAAAATCACAACTCCCTACTATTTTGGTGAAAGTATTACTACTGATTTAGTAAATTATGCTCAATTTATATTCGGAAAAACCACAAATGTAGGAAAATTTCCTGCTAATTCCTTTGGTTTGTATGATATGCACGGGAATGTATGGGAGTGGTGTGAAGATGGCTGGCATGAAAATTATAGAAATGCGCCTATTTGGCCTAATGATAGTATTCCTTGGATTAGTAACAATAATTTCCATGTAATGCGCGGTGGTTCATGGGGTAGTGACGCTGAATCTTGCCGTTCTGCGTATCGTCACTACAGCGACCAATGGGACAGGTATTATGAGTACGGTTTTCGTTTAGCTAGTAGCTAGTAGGTTGGGTTGACGCAAGGAAACCCAACATTTCCCATAATTATAATTGTCAGAATCAGGATATCCAGGATTTAAGGATTTTCAGGATTTAATTTTCAGTGAAAACCTGAGAAGGGATGAAACAGAAACCATCCTCCTTTTACTCTCTGCGTCTCTACGTGAGATAAAATCTTATTTGTCTGAATCAGGATATCCAGAATTTAAGGATTTTCAGGATGTAATTGAAAGTTTGATTTTGAGGATGTGAGGGGTTTTCGATGTTACATAAATAATGATGTAGATAATTTTTAAAAGATGCAATTTTTCGATGATTTTGAATTATCTGATAAATTATCAAATAAAAATCCTGTTAATCCTCAAATCCGGGACATCTTGATTCTGACAATTTATGCCCATGTTATGATTATCTATGAAAGTCTTTGGGAGTTTTACCCATGAATAATCTTAATGTCGTCACTCTACCCGATAATTTATATAAGGAACTGCAAAAACTAGCTGAAGCTGAAAATGATTCTATAGAATCTCAAGTTGTCGCACTATTACAAAATGCTTTACAGACAAGAAGACAACAAGTAGAACTACAAAACCGTGAAAACGTGCTAAAAGTCCTAGAAGAAAGTCGTTTACGTCGTGAACAACTTCCTAAAGATGTTCAATGGCCAGATAGTACAGAAATGATTAGAGAAGATAGAAACAGATGACTACTACTATTAAATACGTATTAGATGTCAGTGTGTGCATCAAACAATTTATTCCTGATCCATTATCTCCTAAAGTAGATCAGATTTTGACTTATATTGCCTATCCTCAATATCAGTTCTTTGTTCCTGATCTATTTTACATTGAGAGTGCTAATGTTTTATGTAAGTACGTTCGTGCTGGTATTTATCCATCTGATAAAGTTTCCGCAGATTTAGCTACTCTGAAAAACTTACAATTACAAGTTGTTTCCACAGCAAACTTGATGGATGATGCAGTTAATATTGCCTTAAATTACAATATTTCTGCTTATGATGCTTCTTATGTTGCACTTTCACAACACGAGAATGCTACTTTGTTAACACTAGATAAAAAGTTAGTCAAGGCTTTAGCCATTTCATCCTATAATATTTGTTTGTTTAACGAGTTTCAAATTCCACCTTTACCACATCACGGGTAGAGGTTGGTTTGACGCAAGGAAACCCAACATTTACTCTAATTATAATTGTTAAAATCAGGATAACCAGGATTTAAAGATTTTTAGGATTGAGTTGTTAAAAAGACGTTATATATGTGCGACACAGATTTCCATTATATTAGTATATGTCAAGCCTGAGGATTTTGTCAAGTGTTTTGGGTGAAAAAATTTTGCGGGGATGAGGATTTTTAGATGTTGATTTTTGGGGATGTGGGAAAGAGATAAAATATTAAATTGTCAAAATCAGGATTTACAGGATTTAAGGATTTACAGGATATTATTGAAAGTTCTATTTTGGGGATGTGAGGATTTTTTCGATGTTATATAAATCATTTTTTGACTTTTTAATTTTGACTTTTGACTTCTCGAAGGGTGTCCTGGTTATCCTAATTTAGACAAAACGATATAAATACGATATCATTATATAAACATAATTACAAAAATTCAGACATCATAAAAAATGGCTGTAACAGCAGAAGTGTTGAATGTTAAGAAATCTGTGATAAAAATAGCCCAAAATATATTAAAATTTGAGCAAGCTATATCAAAATATTGATTTGATCATGATTATAAATTCATTTCCCAAGATTGTCAAAGACA